>NC_007503.1:1700000-1895000 GCF_000012865.1 Carboxydothermus hydrogenoformans Z-2901
CCTACATAGTCATTATTATACCAATTGTCTTGCATTGGATGTGCTAAAACTATTTCAGGTAGAGAAATTACGAAAATAGTCATTATTATAGCTGTCATAATTTTCTTTCCTATTTTCATAATATCCCCCCTTTAAATGTACATTCAAGGATTTCATTAATTAAAAAGTAGGATAATCACTTAAAAGCACCTTTCAAGTGATTTAATGTAGCGATGAGTATCCCAGAGTACCACATCTTCAAAAATTATTTTGCTTTCAGTCGTGTAACTTTTTACATTCTATTGGAGGTTTTTATATTTTACCAACCATTATTTTTTAGTAAGCTTTTTGCGTAAATTTTCCTTTTCTTTAATCTATTAACTCATTAATTTACTACCTTTAATTATACCACCCCTTATTTCCCATTATCAGGAATGTATTCCCTTTTCTTACTATACTCACACATTTTTTTATTTTTTGTCAATATAATTTTTAAATTTTTTTGTCAATTAAGAAAAATCTCTTTCCTCTGCACTAACGGCTACTACTACCTTCGCCGTTCGGGACTTTTACCCGTGAGTCTGTACCCATGCCGAGCGCACACAAAAAACCCACCCGGTTTACCGGATGGGCTTAAATCTCTACCAGTATGCAGTAAACAAAAAAGCTCCCACTTACGGGAGCTTTTACTTTCAATGGTCGGGCTGGCGGGATTTGAACCCACGGCCCCTACCACCCCAAGGTAGTGCGCTACCAAGCTGCGCCACAGCCCGACATTCATCGGAGACATCTTATATTTTAAAGAGAAAACAGCTTCATGTCAAGTACACAGAACCTTTTATCTTATTCCAGGTATAGCAAATAATGCTTCCCGGGATTAAAGGGAATTCCCAGAAGTTTTTCTATTAAAGCAAATCCGTATTTGGCAAGGTAGTAAAAAACATTATACACCCGCTCCTGCCATTCGTTCTCCGGCAGGAAGTTTGTTTTTAAATACCATAATTTTTCAATGTATTTACTGTTCTTTTCTCGATGGTATTTTTGGGCCCGCTCCTCCAGGTACTTCACCTGGGCCATAACCCTTCCTAAGTTTTCTCCGGTAAGTTTTTGAAAATCCGCCCCCAGTGGGGCAAGTTTTTCCTGCAAGTTCTTATAAGCCGAATTGATACTTTCTTTTAAGGCTTTAAAGGTATCGTCAATTCCAAGGTTGTCCAATCGCTCCAATACCCGGTGAAATACTCCGTCGTAATCTTGATAAATTTCCTGCGGTAAAAGGGCAAATTCTTTTAAAGCTTTCTCCACCCGCGGCTCAATTAAAGTTGCCGTAAACCTGGGAAGGATTACCGGCATCTGGGTACCCATTATTTCATACACTTCTTTTAACATTCCGTAGTAACCGATTTCTCCAGGGCCAGCCACATAAGCCAGTACCGGAAAAACCAGCGACTGGATGGAAGTCCTGACTACCAGGTTCGGACTTAACTTTTCCGGGTATCTTTCCATAAACTCCAAAAACTCTTCCCGGGTAAAGCTTACTTCCCCATCCCGGCTTACCACCTTTTCCCCGGCCACTTCCAAAGCAATTCTTTCGTCGTTTTTAAAGATAAACATGTTGCAGTGGTTAGGACAGGGGTCAAGCTGTGGCTCAATTCCAAGACTTTGCTGCTCGGTATATACTTTAAATAAAGCCTTTTCAATAGCGTCCCTCTTTAAAAAAGCATTTTTAAGATAGCCTTTGGTAACCCTTTTAAATTCCGGATTTAGGCCATCATAAACTAAAAGGCCGAATTTACCAAAAAGCTTTAACATTAAGCGGGCAAAGGCCTGGCCTAAATTGGCCGAATGGTAAGCTTTTTTAATTTCCGTAAAAACTTCTTCTTTGTAATCAAAATTTGGTAATAGGCCCTCGAACTTTTCAATGGCTTCAACAGTTTCAGGTTCTGCTGGCCTCAGTCCAGCCGGGATTTTTCGCAGGTCAGTAAATTCTATTTTTATTTCCTGGGGCCCCTCCTTTCCAGGGAAGTAGAGAAAATTTACCTCCTCCACATCGTGGTCTTCACTGCCAATCCAAAAGAGGGGCACAACTTCGTGATTTAGCAATTCGCTTAGTCGTTTTGCTTCAATAATTGCATGAACTGCTTTATATATGGTATACAAGGGTCCCGTTAAAAAGCCCGGCTGCTGCCCGGTTAAGACGATAAATGCTCCCTTTTTGATTTTGTCGAGATTTTCCACAACCTTTTGGTCAAGTGCAAAATCTTTCAGGTAAAAGCTTAATAAATTATAGAGAGCTTCCGGATTACTCTTATCTTTTAAATAATCTGCCCTATCATAAAAGCTTCGGGTATTCCAGGGGTTGTAATGGTAAAACTTGGCTACTCTGTCGTACCCGGTTAAATAATACCTGACCAGATTTTTTTCGTAACCTAAATTTATTTCCTCGTACCGCATTGCCTGCTCCTCTGTTTTTCTTTTATCTTACCATAGTTTTCTTTAAAAGTTAATTGTCGCCCTCCGGCCAGCCACATACTCCAAAAAGTTACTTAAGATTGGCGCCATTTTGGAAAACTCAATTAAAAAAGCATCGTGGCCGTGAGGAGAGGAAAGTTCCCAGTAATAAGCCTCTTTTTTGGCTTCCTTCAATGCTTCTACAATTTCCTTTTGCTGATAGGTTGGGTAAAGAAAATCGGTGTCAATGCCAATAGCTAACAGGGGCGTTTTCAGTTCCTTTAAAATTTCCCGGTAGCGACCCCTTCCGCGGCTTATGTCATGCAAATCCATAGCCTTTAAGAGATACAAATAAGTATTGGCATCAAACCGCTTTACTAATTTATCCCCTTGATAGTAAAGGTAATTTTCAATTTCAAAGCGGGAAGTATGACTGAAAAGCTCCTGGTCCGTTTCATAAGTGTGGGTTCGCCCAAAACGGTACTGCCAGGAAATATCGCTTTTGTAGGTAATGATGCCAATCATCCTAGCCAAAGCCAATCCTCTTTTTGGGCCCTCAAACCCGTAATAATTTCCACCACGCCACTCGGGGTCGGTCATGATGGCTTCCCGGCCAACCGCATTAAATGCTATACCAAAGGGGGAAAGCCTGGCGCTGGTAGCAATGGCCACCACGCTTTTTAACATCTCGGGATACATGTAAGCCCACTCTAAGGCCTGCATGCCCCCCATGGAGCCGCCCACCGCCGCCAGGATTTTCGTAATCCCTAAGTGACGCACCAGCTTGTACTGAAGATTAACCATGTCTCTAATGGTGATAATGGGAAAGCTCATGCCCCAGGGCCTCCCGGTAGCGGGGTTAATTGAAGAAGGCCCGGTAGTCCCGTAGCATCCCCCTAAAACGTTGGAGCAAACAATAAAGTATTTATTGGTGTCAAAAGGCCTTCCCGGTCCCACCATGGGGTCCCACCAGCCGGCCACTTTGTCTTCCGGCCGGTGTTTTCCCGCTACATGGGCATCTCCTGTTAGAGCATGTAAAATCAAAATCGCGTTATCTCCCCGCTCGTTCAGTTCGCCGTAAGTCTCATAGGCTACCGTTACCGGAGCAATTTTTTCGCCGCATTCTAAAGTTATTTCCGGAAAAGTAACCTTCTTGGTTTCCACAATACCAACCGAGCCGTTCATTTTTCCTCCTACACCTGTGCTAAAGCATTATCTAAATCCTGGATTAAATCATCCACGTCTTCAATGCCAATGGACAAACGAATTAAATCTTCTGTTACTCCGGCCTTTAAAAGTTCTTCACTGTTTAACTGGCTGTGGGTAGTAGATGCCGGATGGATGATTAATGATTTAGCATCCCCCACATTGGCGAGATGGGAGAAAATTTTTACCCCTTCTATTACTTTTTTCCCGGCTTCGCGTCCACCTTTTACTCCAAAAGTAAGCATTGCTCCAAATCCGTTTTTAAAGTATTTCTGAGCCCGGTTATAGTGAGGGTGGTCGCTAAGGCCCGGGTAGTTGACAAAGGTAACTTTCGGGTGCCCTTTTAAATACTCAGCAATTTTAAGGGCATTTTCCGAATGTTTCTTCATTCTGAGCTCCAAAGTTTCTACTCCAAGTAGTATCAAAAACGCATTAAAAGGAGAAAGGGATGCGCCAATATCCCGCAAAAACTGAGTGCGGGCCCTGGCAATGTACGCCGCGGCCCCAAACTTTTCGGTATAAATCATGCCGTGATAGGCGGGATCAGGAGTGGTAAACTGAGTAAAACCCCCTGCTTCCCAGTCAAAATTTCCGCCATCGACAATGATGCCGCCTATCGCCACCCCGTGACCGCCAATAAATTTGGTAAGGGAGTGAATAACTATGTTAGCCCCATGTTCAAGAGGCCGAAAGAGGTAAGGGGTAGCAAAGGTATTGTCCACCACCAACGGTATTTTATAGCTCTGGGCAAGCTTGGATAGAGCTTCAAAGTCAGGAATAGTAAGTCCGGGATTGCCGATGGTTTCCACATAAAGGGCCCGGGTTTTAGGGGTGATTAATTTTTCAAAGGATTCCACTTCAACATTTTCGGTAAACTTGACATTTATGCCAAAGGATTTAAAAGTATTGGCTAACAAGGTATAAGTTCCACCGTAAAGATTGGAAGAAGCAACAATTTCATCCCCGGCAGAAGCAAGATTCAAAAGGGCAAAGGTGATTGCCGCCTGACCGGAAGCAACCGCTAAAGCTCCAATACCTCCTTCCAAAGCAGCAATGCGGTTTTCCAAAACTTCGGTGGTCGGGTTGTCAATGCGGGTATAAATGTAACCGCCACCTTCCAAATTAAATAATGCTGCAGCATGCTCGGTGCTTTCAAATACGTAAGAGGTAGTTTGATAGATGGGAACCGCCCGAGCTCTGGTTTCCCTGTCCGGTTTTTGTCCGGCGTGAAGCGCTTTTGTCGCAAATTTCACTACAATCTCTCCTTTCTTTCCGGCTACTTTAGGGACGGGTCTGATATTTGCGTCTAAACGCCTAAAAAAAGAACCTCCCTGATTTTGGTGTTTAAATAAAAAAACCTCTTCCGACAAGAAGAGGCTTTGGTTTCCTCCTCTTATCTCTCAGGATTATCCTCCTGCAGGATTTGGCACCTTTGCCAAAAAGGCCGGTTGCCGGGCTTCATAGGGCCAGTCCCTCCGCCGCTCTCGATAAGAGTGTTTCGCTATTCGCTATTTACTTGAAATTAATTCTATAAAGGATAAAACTATTTGTCAATTACTTAGCTCAAATTTTTTGTAGATAGGCCAGAGAATAGCTCTCGATATTGTGACCTTTTTGTAAAGGTCAGTTATCCTTCCTCAGTTTCCAGAACCTTTTGCATCCGAGTAATAATCTCCGGATAACTATCCAAAAGTATTTTAACACACTCTCGGTCAATTCTGTTGGCCCGAACTTCGTTAAGTAAAATCTCTTTAACCTCCCGGTATTCTAACCCCTTCCGGTAGGGGCGGTCTTCAGTTAGAGCTACAAACATGTCAACTACACCTAAAAGCCGTTCTTGTAGAGAAATTTCTTCGCCTTTTTTCTTAAAAGGATAACCACTACCATCAAGCTTCTCGTGATGAAAAGCAGCGGTGCGGACAATCTCCTCAGGAAAAACGTCTATCAACCAATAGTAGGTATAAAAAGTATGCTGTTTTATTACGCTAAACTCTTCCCGACTAAGGGCCGCAGGTTTTTCCAGTATTTCTTCGGGCACCGTAAGTTTTCCCAAATCATGTAAAAGTCCAGCTACTTCTAAAGCTTTTCTCTCTTCCAAGTTAAAGCCAAAAATCTCTCCGGCAAACTTTGCCACTTCCGCTATAAGCTGTGAATGGTAAAATGTGAAGTGAGATTTATGGTCGATGATTTTAGCAAAAAGTTGCGCAATATTTATCACTTCATCAAGCTCCAGCCACCTGTGCTGGCCTGGATGTATATTTAAGCATTGATTTAGAATATCCCCATCCCCTAAAGTAAGCCAAAAGTCCTCAGTTTCTGCAACCACTAAAAACACATCTACTATCTCTGGGTCGAAAAGAATATTCTTACCAGAAACTATTTTTTCCACTACCTTATCTTTCACCAGTAAGGGATGCATGTTATCCTGAAAGAAAAACGCTACCCGGTCAGCAAGATAAATTATCCGGCTAAACAGCGGAATTTCCTTACCAGCAAGCCCGGTTTTATTTTTCCCTTTAAAATGATCGTGATGGCTTAAAATAACGGGAGCATATTGATCAAAATACGTGTTTTTAAGAAAGTTATAACCCCGCAGGCAATGTTCAAACTCCTCTTCCTCAAAAAAGTTAATAAGCTGCTCGTCCTTGCCCCAAGGCAAAACTCCAATATCATGAATCATTCCTAAATATATAAGGTCGTTTTTTTCAAACTCTGTAAGTCCTAATTTATCACCAAGCAAGTAGGAAACATAGGCAACTTTCCAATGATGTTTGTTAAGGCCTAATTCGTTAGCATCAAAAGCTGAAAACATATTTTTTATTAAGTTAAAAAAGTTAAAAAAGTTAACCTTAATGGTCAAAACTAATACTCCTTTCAATAAAATTAAGTAGTTTTACCTTGGACCTCATCCTGGCACTACTTTTGTGTGTTATGAGAAATCAAGAAACATTGGTCCCCTTTTTGAACCAGATGAATAACCTCGTCTGGAGGCAATGGTTTGCTAAAATAAAAACCTTGAACTTTATCGCACCCGCTCTCTATTAGACACTCAAGCTGCTCTCTGGTTTCTACCCCTTCAGCAGTTACAGGTAGTTTCAGCCTGTGTCCCAATAAAATAATCGCATCTATTATAGCCTTATTTACATCTATCTTAATACCATTCACAAACGACCTGTCAATTTTTAAACCATCAACCGTAAATTTTTGCATATATCTAAAAGAACTGTTTTCAGTGCCAAAATCATCTATTATTATTTTAACCCCAGCTTTTTTCAAGTGATAAAGGTTTTCAACCACCGTTTCCACCGCTTCTATAAGGACGGTTTCAGTAATCTCCAGTTCCAGGTATCTCGGTTCAAGTTCAATTTCTTTTAGGATATCACACACAACCTTCGCGAAATTAGGCTGCTCCAACTGATGCACAGAAACATTTACCGAAACGCTGAAACCCGAATACCCCATACCGAGCCATTCTTTCATTTGTCTACAAGCTGTCCTTAACACCCACTCACCTATAGATATTATCTGCCGGGTCTCTTCAGCAATAGGAATAAAGTGAAAAGGGCTAATCATTCCTTTTTTAGGATGTTGCCACCTCAAAAGTGCCTCCATACTCGCTATTTTACCTGTCTTTAGGTCAATAAGGGGCTGATAATATAAAATGAACTGATTTTTTTCCAAAGCCAACCTTAAATCTCTTTTAACTGTATTAGCAAATTCTACCTCGCTCTTCATTGCTATGTCAAAATATTGGAAACCATTTTTTCCTTTTCTTTTAGCCGTGTACATAGCTATATCCGCATTCTTCAGTATAGCTCTTTCACTTTTTCCATGATCGGGATAGATGGCAATACCAATACTAATAGTAACGGGCAATTCATAATTATTGAGTTTTATTGGTTGGTCAAATAATTCCAATATTCTTTTTGCAACCTTATCCGTATCCTCAATACTATTTACATCAGGCAGTAAAATGATAAATTCATCACCGCCAACCCTGGATATTGTATCTGTTTCCCGCACACACTTTGTTAATTCCTTGGCAATCTTCTTCAATAGCCTGTCTCCCGTATGATGACCCAAAGAGTCGTTGATAATTTTGAAATTATCAAGATCAACAAAAAACACTGCAAGTTTCTTCCCATTCCTTCTGGCATCTGCCATGGCAACTTTGAGCCTCTCCAGAAAAACATCCCGACGCGGTAGGTTAGTCAGAGGGTCATGGAATGCCATGTATTCTAATTTGCTTTCCATTTGTTTTCTTTGAGTAATATCCGTGTGCGATCCCGCCATTCTTATGGCTTTGCCCTCTTTATTCCATAAAGCCTTTCCTCTGCTTAAAATCCATATATATTTTCCGTCCTTTGTTTTGATTCTATATTCGCATAAGTAAAATGGCGTCTTTTTCTCTAAATGATTACGTAAATTATTAATTACTGCTTTCACATCTCTGGGATGGATAAATTTAATCCATGTTTCACAGTAGTTATTTATTACTTCTTTATCAAAACCAATAAGATCTCTCCACCTTTCGGAGATGTAGGCAGTATCCGTTTCCAAATCCCAGTCCCATAACCCATCACTTGCTCCTTCAACTACCAATCTGTAACGTTCTTCACTTTTTTTCAATTCATCCTGCTGCCTTTGTATTTCAATTAAGTTCTGTCTCACTTCTTCTTCTCGAGCCATAAGTTCTTCATTCATTGCCGACAGCTCTTCCTGCTGAGCCAATAATTCCTCGTTTAAAGCAAGAAGGTTTCTATTTGCTTCTTCAAATCTCTTTTCGGTTTTCTTTAATTCTGTAACGTCTATCCCGGTAGAAACAATGTACTTATGCCCTTCCTCATCGCTGAAAATACTATTATGCCACATAATATAAATTTCTCTACCGTTCTTTAAAACCATCGGTTTTTCGTCTATGTAACGAAAACTTCTCTCTCCAGTATCATCCAATTGTTCTTTTAGGTAACTAATTAAATTTTCCGGAATGATTAAACTTACATCTATCTTTTCTAATTGTTCCTCTATCGCTATATCAAATAAATTCTGAGTATATCTATTGAACCAAACTACTCCACTTTCCAGCGTCCAAACCACTATTAACAACTGCTCGTTTTCCAGAATTTTACTTAGAAATTCTTCTTTTTGCTTAAGATAGGTGATTGATTTCTGGGATTCTTCCATAAAATTTCCCTTTTTTCTGGGATGAAATTCCCTGTCATTCATTGTTAGATTTCCTTCCTCCTCTGTGTCTTAACTAATATTGTAAGTATCCAAAATTTTGTGCAGTCCTTTTTGGGCCTAAACAGATTTTTATAGTTTCGGATATTCTACACAAAGTTTCTACCGGTTTTGTCCTGTCTGGCCGCTTTAATGAGACTTTTCAGACCAACCAGTAACTCCTGGCTTTCTTTCATGAAATCAAAAAATACCTTCGACCCTCGAACTTGAGATAATATTTTACACGTATAAAAAGAATGACTTCATTGTAATGATTATTTCTTACAAAATTATTACTCTCTAAAACCTTCCCTGAATGGGAGCATCAGGTACCAAAAAATAACTGTAGACGAAAATTGTTTATTTTAATTGTACTCACTGTCCAACATTTTTCAACCACTTTACTATGTTTTTTGGGTTGCAATTTTTTAGTCCTTAAAGCTTTTAGATAAATTAGTGTTTTTTTATTTTCTTTTTTACTTTTAAAAGAATATAAAAATAAATTGGACATTATGTCCATTTATTGCCAAAGAAAAGCACTTACGTTAAAATATTTAAAAAATAAATTTTTTTAATTTATAATATTTTTGCATCAAATAAAAATTTTAATGAAAAGAGATGCCGGGTTGATGATTATGAGCGGTATAAACAAGATAAAAAAACTTCGGGAAGAAAGGAAAATGAGCAGGAAAGAACTAGCAGATAAGCTTCAGATTTCCTACTGGGCTTTAAGTAAATATGAAAATAACGAACGCACCCCTGATATTACCCTTTTACGGAAAATTGCTCAAGAATTTGGAGTAAGTATTGAATACCTTGCAGGACTTTCCGACGAAAACCTTCTCCCTTCAACTTCCCCAGTAATCCAAAAAATCCTTCAACTTCCACCTGAAGCTTTAAACGAAATCGATCTTTTTGTTGATTTTTTAAATTATAAATATAAGTTAAAAGCAAAATAAACCCAAAAAAAGCACTGCAATTTAGGCGCAGTGCTTTTTGTAGCTTTTAACTTATACCCCATTACCGAGTTCAAATTTTTTATGGATGGCATTTACCGCTCTTTCCACCGCATCTTCCGCAATAATGCAGGAAACCTTTATTTCGGAAGTGCTGATCATCTGAATATTGATATTTTCTTCATAAAGGGCTTCAAACATCTTAGCCGCTACCCCGGGATAGGTAACCATACCAGCGCCAACAATCGACACCTTGGCCACCTTTTCATCATAAGTATACCCTCTGGCGGAAAGCTTTTTGACTACATCTTCCAAAATTTCCACAGTTTTTGCCAGGTCATTTTTTCCTATAGTAAAAGATATATCGTTTTGTCCTTCTTCTTTTCCTGCACTCTGGATAATCATATCAACGTTAATGTTATGGGCAGCCAATTCGGAAAACAAGCGATATGCCACCCCGGGCTGATCGGGAACACCAAAAACCCCGATTTTAACCACATTTTTATCATGGGCAACTCCCGTAACAACACCCTTTTTCTCCAAATCTCTTTCCTCCTTTAAAACCGTACCTTCGTTATAATTAAAGCTTGACCTTACATGGACTTCAACTTTATAATTCCGGGCAAAATCGACCGAGCGGGGTTGCAAAACCACCGCCCCTAAACTTGCCAGTTCTAACATTTCCTCGTAGGATATCTCTTTAATTTTCCGGGCATCGGGCACGATCCGGGGATCTGCCGTATAAACCCCGTCCACGTCGGTATAAATCTCGCAAATATCGGCCTTCAGGGCCGCCGCCAGCGCCACCGCCGTGGTGTCGCTTCCTCCACGGCCGAGGGTGGTAATATCGCCCTCTCGATTTACTCCCTGAAAGCCGGCCACCACAGCTACCTTACCGGAATTTAAACAAGCGATAACCCTTTCCGGTTTAATTTCGGTAATCCGCGCTTTGGTGTGTACTTCATCGGTATAAATACCGGCCTGCAACCCGGTAAAAGACCGGGCGGGTACCCCCAGTTCGTGTAAAGCCATAGCCAAGAGAGCAACGGAAACCTGTTCCCCCGTAGATAAAAGCATATCGATTTCCCGGGCCGGAGGGTTTGGACTTATTTCTCCCATAAGATCTAAAAGTTCGTCGGTGGTATCCCCCATGGCAGAAACCACCACCGCCACCCGGTGCCCTGCCCGATAGTATTCGGCAACCCTTCGCGCCACATTTTTTATTCTTTCAGGATTTGCCACGGAACTGCCGCCGTATTTCTGAACTACTAACAATCTCCTTCCCCCTTGTAATTTATTAAATCAATAGCTCCCCGCTCTTCCGGACGGGTATAGATAATTTCAGCTTCCACACCAAAATTTAAAAACGTTTCTTCAATCGCTCTGCCTACCGCCTTACCCTCTCTGGCCAGAGCAATTACCGTAGGCCCGCTTCCGCTTAAAGCTACTCCGTAAGCTCCGGCTTTTTTAGCTTCCTCTACTACCTGATAAAAGCCAGGTATCAGTTGACTGCGGTAGGGTTGATGCAAATAATCTTCCATACCTATTTGTAAATATTCATACTTTTTTAAGCAAAAAGCAGCAATTAAAAAGGAAACCCGATTAACATTTAGCACCGCTTGGGAAAAGGGAATTTCCGCCGGCAGTATCTGCCGGGAATCGGCAGTTTTTAACTGAAACTTGGGTATAGCAACCACTACCTCTACCTCGGGAACGGGAAGTTTCAGGTATTTTACCTTATCCCGGTCGAACCCGGAAACCACCACACCCCCGAGAAGAGCCGGTGCTACATTATCGGGATGGCCTTCTAACTCGGTAGCCAGGCGTAAAAGTTCATCCTTCGGCAGCGGATTTCCCAGGTAAGCGTTCGCTGCAACCAGACCACCAACAATAGCAGCAGCACTGCTGCCAAGCCCCCGGGCTAACGGTACGCGATTTTTCAGGGTTAACTTTAAGTTTCGGGGCGTTTTTCCTAACCTCTCAAATATTTTAGTTATAGCAACGTAAACAAGATTATTTTTATCCCTGGAAATTAATTCAGCCCCATCGCCAAAAACTTCTATTTCCAGTTCCTTTGGCGATGGCCCAAGGCTTACTTCATTGTAAAAGGAAAGAGCCATCCCCACCGCATCAAAGCCAGGACCCAAATTTGCCGAAGTTGCTGGAATAAGTACGCAAACCATAACCACACCTTATAAGATAATTTTTAAAACTTCGTTATAATCCGGCTCCACCACTGCCGGCTGATTGGCATTTTGTTTTAAAGCATTGTCCGGGTCCTTTAACCCGTGACCGGTTAAAACCAAGACCACCACATCGTCCTGGTTAAACTCGTGCTCCCGGCGGTATTTTAACAATCCCGCCACGCTGGCCGCCGACGCTGGCTCGGCCATAATACCTTCTTTTCTTGCCAAAAGCCGGTAAGCTTCGATAATTTCTTCATCGGTTACATAAGAAATTTTTCCTCCCGATTCATTGGCCGCCGCCACCGCTCCCTGCCAGCTTGCCGGATTGCCTATTCTAATGGCAGTAGCTATTGTCTCGGGATTGGGAATCGGCTCCCCCTTAACAATGGCCGCCGCACCTTCCGCTTCAAACCCCATCATTTTAGGAAGTTTTTTAGTTTTACCCAGCTCATAATACTGTTTAAACCCCCGCCAGTATGCGGTAATATTGCCGGCATTACCCACCGGAATAAATAAGTAGTCCGGCGCATCCCCCAGAACATCGCAAATTTCAAAGGCTGCTGTCTTCTGGCCTTCAATTCGGTAGGGATTTATCGAATTAACTATAGCAATCGGATGATTTTTCCCAATTTCCCGCACCAATTTTAAGGCTTCATCAAAATTTCCTTTAATGGCAATTACTTTTGCTCCGTAAAACAACGCCTGGGCTAACTTCCCCAAAGCGATATTTCCTTCGGGTATCAAAACCACACACTTTAACCCTGCTTTGGCCGCATAAGCCGCCGCTGCCGCCGAGGTATTGCCGGTGGAAGCACAAATTACCGCCCGGGCTCCCTCTTCCATGGCTTTGGCAACCGCCACCACCATTCCCCGGTCTTTAAAAGAGCCGGTAGGATTTGCCCCTTCAAATTTAAGATAAACCTTAGCCCCTACCCTTTGGGAAAGATAAGGTGCGTAAATTAACGGCGTATTACCCTCATTTAAAGTTAAAAGGGGAGTTTTTTCGGTAACTGGCAAATACTCCCGGTAAGCTTTAATTACTCCTTCCCAGCGCATTTAGAAATCCCCCTCAGCTCTTATTACGTTGGCAATTTCTCGCACCGTGGACATCCCTTTTAAGATGGAAACCGCATCTCTGATATGCCGCTCTTTTACCCGGTGGGTCATAACCACCAGCTCTGCTAAATCTTCGATGGAGCGTTTTTGAATAACCGAAGCAATGCTAACCCCCTGATTACCAAACACCTGGGCAACCGAAGCCAAAACCCCGGGTTTATCTTCCACCACAAGTCTAATATAATACTTGGTGCTAATTTCCCCGATAGGTTTTACCGGCTTTTCCAGGTAACAGGTACACCCAATTCGTCCGGTATCGTGGTGGCTAATATTTTTTACCGCCTCAATAATATCCCCAACCACAGCACTGGCAGTAGGGAACTCTCCCGCTCCCCGGCCGTAAAACATCAGAGGTCCCACCGCATCCCCTTCCACAAAAATGGCGTTAAAAACATCATTAACCGCCGCTAAAGGATGGCTCTGGGGAATAATGGTAGGATGTACCCTTACCTCAATCCCTTCCTCATCTTCTTTGGCAATCCCCAGCAATTTTATAACTCCACCCAGCTCCCGGGCGTACTGAATGTCAATGGGAGTAATCCGGGTAATCCCTTCGGCATACACATCTTTAAAAGTCACCCGGGAGTTAAACGCTATGGAGGCTAAGATGGCAAGCTTTCTTGCCGCATCAAACCCTTCCACATCGGAAGTTGGGTCCGCTTCGGCATAGCCTTTTTCCTGAGCTTCTTTTAGCACCTCTTCATAGGGAGCACCGTATAATGACATTTTGGTAAGCATATAATTTGTGGTTCCGTTAATGATTCCGATAACTTCTTTAAAATTGTTTCCCGCAAGGCTTTCCTTTAAGGTTCTAATAATGGGGATTCCCCCGGCCACACTGGCCTCAAATAAAAAGTCTACTCCCTGTTCTTCATGCGTGGCAAAAAGCTCCCGGCCATGTTCGGCAACCATGTCTTTATTGGCGGTTATTACACTTTTGCCGTTTTGCATTGCCTGTAAAACGTAATCCAGAGCCGGTTTAATCCCGCCCATCACTTCTACCACAATTTTTATTTCCGGATCATCAATTACCTCCCGGGGGTTTTCGGTAAATAAATTTGAAAGCTCGGGGTAAGTTTTTTGATACTTTTCGAGATTTCTGACCAATACCTTGGCAATTTCCACTTCTACGCCCAAGGTGTTATAAATTTTTTCCCGGTGGGAGTTTAAAACTTTATAAACTCCCCGCCCCACCGTACCAAAACCCAGAAGTCCAATTTTGACCGCTGCCATTTCCTCTCCCCCTTGTTTTTTTGTTTTTAACTCTGGCCTACTAACTCCACTTTGCTTACTCCATCCATTTGGCTTAACGCTTCTAAAAGCTCCTCTATACTCACCTTCATTTCTTCGGTTTCTATGCTGATGGTTACATTGGCAATTCCTCCCAAGGGCAGGTTTTGATTAATTGTTAAAACGTTTCCCTGGTACTGGGCGATAAAGTTCAAAACTTTAGATAGAACCCCGGCCCGGTGTTCCAAGTTTAACGCCAAAGTAATAATTTTTCCCGAAGCTTTATGGTAAAAGGGAAAAACCCCGTCTTTATACTTATAAAAAGCGCTCCGGGAAATCCCCACCTTTTCCACCGCCTCATTGACCGTAAGCTCCGGCCTTTTGCTAAGTAACTCCTTGACCTCGGCGGTTTTCCGGATGGCTTCCGGAAGAATGTCCACAGCCACCAGTAAAAATTTGGTTTTTTTCATCTTCCTACCCCTCTATGTCCTTGTAGGGTGGATTTTTATCCGTAATTGGTAGACATTATAACATTGTTTTCCCCGTTTGACAAGATGTTTTGGTAAATTTACGCATAAAAAAACAACCTGCTTTAAATTAAAGCAAGTTGTAATCACTTACCGTAATATCATAAAAAATCCTACTTGGCAAAATAAATTACTCCCGGTAAATCTTTAAAATGCTGGTCAGAAGTCACCACCCGACAACCAAAAGCTGAGCCAGTAGCATAAATAATAGCATCAGCCATAGGTAAGCCATAACGAATAGCTACCTCAGCAGCTCCCAGAGCCAGGTTGATATCTAAAGGAACTATTTTTGTTTGCTGCATTTGAGCGGCAATAAGTAAAGCTTTCTCTTTTCCCTGTTCTTGCCAAATCTTTTTTGTTACTTCATAAATTACAATTGCAGGTGTAAGTATCTCCTCCGGTTTTTTAAAATAAGGAGCGAAATCTTCTGCCAGCGGACCATCAGCAAGGAATTCAAGCCACCCACACGAATCTATAAGAATCAAAACCGTTCCTCCTCATCCCGCTCAATATTTGTATCCATACCCCGTAAGAAACCACGCATTTCAGAAAGCGGACGGCTTGGAATTAAACGTATACTTCCATTTTCCACAAGGACATGTAAGCGCTGTCCTTTCTTTATTCCAAGGGTTTTACGGATTTCAGCCGGAAGCACTATTTGGTACTTACTGGAAACTATCACTTCTGCCATCAAAACAAACCTCCTCATACTTAAACCCTATTGTTAATATAAATGTATACCAAAAAAGTAAAGCCGTCAATACAAAAACCCGCTCCCTTTAAAGAGCGGGTTTCTCGCTAAATAATGATACAGATTAAACCGCCGCCGCCATCGTTGACAATCCGCTGGAGGGTCTCCTGAAGTTTGACCTGGGCATTTTCCGGCATCCGGTGGAGCTTGTTTTGAATACCTTCCCGGACTAAGTCGTGGAGGGACTTACCGAAAATTTCCGACTCCCAGATTTTCTTGGGATTTTCTTCAAACTCTTTTAACATATACTGGACCAGCTCTTCGCACTGCTTTTCGGTACCGATAATCGGAGTAATCTCGGTGGTAATATCGGCCCTGATGATGTGCATGGACGGAGCACTGGCCCGAAGTCTTACGCCAAAGCGGTTACCCTGGCGGATTAATTCCGGCTCTTCCAGGTTCATTTCTTCCAGCCGTGGAGTGACTACCCCGTAGCCGGTTTCCTTTACTTCTTTTAAGGCAATCGCCACTTTATCGTATTCCTTCTTAGCGTAGCTTAATTCTCGCATGAGCCGCAGTAATTCGTGCTCGCCTCTTATGGCATAGCCGGATACTTCCTCTAAGACCCTGTAGAACAAACCTTCCTTAGCGGCAACTTTAATGCTTGCCTGCCCGGTACCCATATCAAGGTTTTCTAATTCAACGTTATCCACATACTCGTTTTCGGAAAGTCTGGCCACAGCGTTGTTGATATCTTTTACTTTTTTCACATTTTTTAAAGCTTCATGCACCGCTGACGTAAACTTTTCTTTTAACCAGTGGGTTGCATCTAACTCTTCAATCCACTGCGGCAGGTTAAAATTGACATCGACCAGCGGAAATTCATATAAGAGATTCTCTAAAAGGGCGTTTAAGTCATTTATGCCTATCTCCGCTACATCAACCGGCACTACCGTAACGTCGTACTTTTGCTCCAACTCTTCCGCCAAAGCTTTAGTTTCCGGAGCATTGGGGTGGGTTGAGTTTAAAACTATAATAAACGGCTTTTCTAACTGCTTTAACTCCTCTACCACCCGTTCTTCCGCCGCCAGATAATTTTCCCGGGGGATATCGGTAATAGAACCATCGGTAGTTACCAGAAACGCCATAGTAGAGTGATCGGTAATCACTTTCCGCGTTCCGATCTCCGCCGCTTCCGCGAAGGGAATTTCTTCATCAAACCAGGGGGTTAAAACCATCCGCGGACCGTCTTCTTCCTCATAGCCCAAAGCTCCCAAAACCGGATAACCTACCACATCCACCAAGCGAACGTTAGCTTTTACACTGCTGTTGATATTAATTTCGATAGCTTCGTTGGGAATGAATTTTGGTTCGGTGGTCATAATCGTTCTTCCGGCACCGCTCTGGGGCAGCTCATCCTTGGCCCTTTCCCGGTCGTAAACGTTTTTAATGTTGGGTAAAATTAAAAGTTCCATGAATTTTTTAATTAAGGTAGATTTCCCCGTCCGAACCGGACCAACTGCGCTAATATATATATTGCCAGAAGTTCTTTGGGCAATATCCCGAAATAAATCCACCCTTTCCATTACGCTACCTCCTTCGCCCTGTATATTTAAATCTTATTGAGGACAAGATAGGTTTTATTAATATCCTCGCTAAAATATATTGGGGCGAAGGAAGTTTTATTACTATTTTTAAAAATTTAATTCTTCTTTTTTAGCTCGCGTCATTAAACCAAAAAGTCCTTCTCGGGGAGGCAAACCGGCAAACAGCACCTTATATAACGCCTCGGTAATTGGCATCTCCACTTCTAACCGTTGGGCTAACTGATATGCCGCCCGGGTTGTTCTAATCCCTTCCACCACCATATTTATTTCTTTCTGGGTTTCTTCAAGGGATTTGCCTTCCCCGATTAAAATCCCGGCCTTATAATTCCTACTATGCCGGCTGCCCGCAGTCACAAAAAGGTCCCCCAAACCGGATAAACCCATAAACGTTTCCTTTTTGGCTCCAAGCTTAATTCCCAGGCGGGTAATTTCAATAAGTCCCCTGGTCACCAAAGCCGCCCGGGTATTATCTCCAAGACCCAGTCCGGTACAAATTCCCGAAGCAATGGCGATAATATTTTTTAAACTTCCGCCCAGTTCCACTCCCGTTAAATCATCGTTGGTATAAACGCGGAAGTATTCTGTAGAAAAAAGCTCCTGTACTTTATAAAGTTTTTCCGGAGAATACCCGGAAACTACAATCGCCGTCGGAATTCCCCGCCCGACTTCTTCGGCGTGGCTGGGACCGGATAAAATCGTATAGTTGTCGCGGTATTCCGGTAACACTTCGGTAAACACCGCAGACATTCTTAAAAGACTTCCTTCTTCAATCCCTTTGGCAGTATTGACAAGAATCTGCTCAGGTTTAAAATAGGGTTTTATTTTTTGTAAAAGGTCTCGAAACGCCTGGGAAGGTACCGCCGCGACAAGAAAATTAGCATCTTTAAGTGCAAATTCTAAGTCAGCGGTAGCAATTAGTTCTTGAGAAATTTTTACCCCTGGAAGATATCTTTTATTTTCCCGCTCCCTGTTTATTTCTTCAATTACCGCCGAATCCCGTCCCCAGAGCACCGTATTTACGCCTTTTTGGGCTAAAAGATTGGAAAGGGCCGTCCCCCAGCTTCCGGCCCCCAGCACAGTAACTTTAATACTACCCATGGCATCTTCACCCGTTAGCCATTTTTCCTGGTACCAATTTTATTTTCGGTACCGGACCGTAATCTCTTAATATTATCCCGGTGTCGGTAAAAAATCATTACCGCAAGAAAGATTCCCAAATAAATGTAAGACAAATCTAATCCAAATAAAAGCATAATTAGTGGAATTGATAACCCGCAAACAATTGAGCCCAGGGAAACGTAACGGCTAATAAGCATCACCGTAAGCCAAATAAAAAAAACCACAACCGTAACTTTAATGGAGGTCATAATTAAAACCCCAAAAGTAGTAGCAACAATCTTGCCCCCATGAAACTTTAAAAAAATTGAGTAAGCATGGCCAATTACAACAAAAAACGATGCTACCAGAGCCCCCCGTTCACCGGCTAAAAGGGACCCGATATAAACCGCCAACATCCCTTTACCCACATCGCCAATAGCGGTTATAGCTCCAGGATAAGGGCCGAGGTTCCGGTAAACATTGGTAGCACCAATATTACCGCTCCCTTTTTTAGTTATATCGACACCCCAGAGATATTTTGAGGTAAGATAACCAAAGGGTACCGAACCTAAAATATAGGCCAGTAAAGCAGCTAAAATAATCAAGTAGTTCTCCCCCGCTCCCGTAAAACAAACTTAAGTGTGGTACCTTCAAAACCGAAATTTTGTCTAAAGACATTTTCCAGGTATCGCAAATAAGAAAAATGCATGAGCTCCGCATCATTAACAAACAAAGCAAAAGTTGGGGGCTTCGTCTCAATCTGGGTAGCATAGTAAATTTTCAGCGGTCTTCCCCGATCTGCCGGCGGTGGATTTAAAACCACCGCCTCCCGGAGTACTTGATTTAAAATACTTGTAGCCACCCGCTTTTGGTGTTCAAAAGAAACTCTATCTACAAGCTCCATTAATTTGTTCAATCGTTGGCCGGTTTTGGCCGAAACAAAAATTACCGGGGCATATTTTAAAAATCCCAATTCAAAATAAATATGTTCCTTGTATCTATCGGCAGTTTTGGCATCCTTTTCAATCAAATCCCACTTATTTACAACTATAATAACTCCCCGACCGTATTCGTGAATAAGTCCGGCAATTTTTTTATCCTGTTCCGTTACCCCCTCTTCGGCGGATATTACCAAAAGCGCTACATCGGCTCGCCGGATGGCTTTTATCGAACGGTTAACGCTGTACCTCTCCAAATCTTCCTCAATCCTGCTTTTCCGCCGCATGCCCGCGGTATCTATTAACAAATACGGCTTTCCCTGATACCACATTGGAGTATCTATGGCATCCCGGGTAGTTCCGGGAATGTCCGACACTACCACCCGCTCTTCGCCTAAAAGGGCATTTACCAAGGAAGACTTACCAACATTGGGTCTACCCACTACGGCAATTTTTACTACCGGATTCTCATCTTCATAATCTTCGGGAAAATTTAGTTTTGAAATAACAAGGTCCAGAAGGTCACCAACGTTTGTACCGTTGGCAGCAGAAACAGGAAAGGGCTCTCCCAAGCCCAAACGGTATAAGTCGTAAAAGTTTGCGGGAGGATTTAAATAATCATCTACTTTGTTGGCTACTAAAATCACCGGCTTATCCGATTTTCTGAGGTTTTTGGCAACAGCTTCATCGGTAGAGGTAATGCCTTCACGGCTGTCACAGACAAATAAAATTAAATCCGCCTCATTAATGGCTTTTTCTATCTGCTCCCGCACTTTGGTAGTGATAAGGTCTTCGGAAAACTCCAGGCCGCCGGTGTCTATTAAATCGAAAACCTTTCCCTGCCACTCCGCTTCACTGTACAATCTATCCCGGGTAACACCTGGGGTATCTTCCACAATAGCAATTCTTTCGCCGATAATGCGGTTAAATAAAGTAGATTTGCCCACATTGGGTCTGCCGACAATTGCTACTACCGGTTTCTTCATTTTTTTCACCTCCCAAACTGCTTAATTACCGCTAATAGCTCCTGAGGCGTTAAAACCGGATATACGGGCATTTTAAGTTTTAAAGCTACTTCATTAACGGTTAAATCGTCTAAAAACCGGTTATCTCCTTCTTTTACCATTATATCCGGAATTACAAGATAATCAAAGCTCTTAGGTTCAACTTCCCGCAAAATATCGTGCCCGGTTAAAAGTCCTGCTACCGTAACCTCCGGCCCAAATAAGCCGTTTTCCAGAGGAAGTAAAGTAATGTTTAATCCCGGAATATCGTTTAAACGCTCCACCAAAGGCGCTAAAATCTTCCCGCCTAAAATTCCGGTTATAAGTCCAACCTTCTGCGGTATTACTTTTTCCGGTAATCTTTTTAATACCCGCTTCATCTTATCAACAAAATCCCTGACGATTCCCACTCCATTTTCGTATTGGGGAAATCCTTCGTAAAATTCCCGGCCGGGTATCTTTTTCTCCGCCAAAAGAAAAAACTCATCGGAAGGATAAATTAGCCTTGTTCCCAGTTCTTTTTTTAACCTGCGGCCGTATTTCAGGGCAAGGTCAACTACAGCGATAGCTTCCTCTTTTGTAAAACGGCGCAACTTTTTATTTTTCCGAAAGCGGGTTAATCCCACCGGTACTAAAGCAATCGATTGAACCGCCGGAAAAAACTTTATTAAGTCGGTAAGGCTCTTTTCCAAAACTTCCCCATCATTAATACCGGGAACCAAAACCAACTGCAGATGAAAAGCGATACCGTTTTGCGCAAGAAGCTCTAATTTTTCTAAAATATCCCCGGCTTTCTTATTTCCTAAAAGCAGGCCTCGAATCTTAGGATCTGTGGCATGGACCGAAATATAAAGGGGAGATAACCGTTCTTTAATTATCCGCTGAAAATCAGCATCGGTTAAATTGGTTAAGGTGATATAGTTTCCGTGGAGGAATGACAAGCGATAGTCGTCATCCCTAACATAAAGGCTTTCCCGCATCCCGGGCGGCAACTGGCGCACAAAACAAAAAAGGCAGTGGTTTTCACACTCGCGAATCCCATCAAAAACCGAACTTTCAAAGATAAGGCCCAAATCTTCAAGCCCGGAATTTTTAACTTTAATTTTCCGAATTTTACCGTTTTTTTCTTTAATTTTTAAAGTATAACTTTTCTTTAAAGTTAAAGTCTTGTACTGAATATAATCCAAAAGTTTTTGACCGTTTATTTCCAAAAGCTCGTCTCCGGGATTGATACCGAATTTATAAGCCAGGCTTTCGGGTATTACTTCTACAATCTTGACCATAAAATCCCCTACTTCTTTAAATGTTTTCTTTCAAATTATCTTTTAACCGGTTTATTTCTGTCAAGATAATTTTAATAATATCGTCTCGCTTTTTTTTCCGAAAGCCCCAAAGATTAAAACGCCAGTAAAAAAGCTCTAATTTCGTAAAATAAGGATTTAAGTCCAAGGTCAATACCTGATTTTTTTTAGCGATTAGTTCTATAAAATTATCAACGATGGTTTTTAAAAGACTATCTTCAAAGGTTGATATGGCCAAAACTTCAATTTCAAACAACTCTCCAAGTTTATACAAAACATTTCGTTTTAAATCCTGCGAGCATTTAAAAAAAAATTTCCAATCTCCTTTAAAACTAAAGTGCTACGACAAAGTATTATTAGCATCGAAACTCCCCTTAATTTTTTTTACTTCTGCGGTAAATTTAACATAAGCTTTACGCGTACCCCAGAGAACCAGAGGTCTTCCAATAAAAACCAACTTTAACCGTCTTGAAAGAAATCCGCCCAATTTCATCGGAAAATTTACATGGTTAACGGCATTTACCACCTTAATCATTTCCCCAAACTTTGCCGCAAGATAGTTTAAAACCGGTTCCACTACCAAATTTAGCGATCTTCGCCCCAGTACGTACACCTCATTACCGAATTCATCCTGACCGCAATAAAAAAAAGAACCGTGTTCTTCCTGCTCCTGTTTTTCGTATAGGGGCATCTCCATAATTTCTTTATTATCCGGTATGCGATCCATCGGCAAATGGCCCAAATGGATTGCCGCCATTATTACCGAAGAATGGGCACCACCGTAGCAGTGGTAAATTATTTTCATCTTCTCTCCCCTTTAACCGGAACGGGATGGAGAGGGGCTCCCTCCATCCCGCCTTTTCTTATTTTGTTTCCTCATCCTTTTGTTCTTCCTTTTTGCCTTCTTTCCGCCGGGGTAACATACTGCTTGTTACCTCCCGGGAAATAAAACTCCCAAGCCGCTCTTTGGCCCCACTTATACTTCCGGCACTTATGAGTAAGAAAGCACCACCTAAGATTAAAGCAGCTATAAGGACGATAAAAAAGTTTCGCCATGCACCGGGAGATTTGGCTACGTCGCTTCGCACTCCTTGAGTTGTACCCTGGGTTCCGGGCATTGAAGTTGCAACCCCCAGGACTTTAGGAACGGCATCGGCAAATAAGCGAACTCCTTTTTCCGCTTCATACCGTTTGTTGGTGTGAGTTCCTACTTCAATTAAAAGAGCGGTAGGCATTAAATCCTGATTGTAGTTGCCCTTACCTATATAGATACCTTTAATCAAACCTGGATGGGTTTTATCAACGTAAGCTTTCATCTTCCGGGCAAAATCCAGATTCGCAGCCATTTGCGGATTTTGCCGGCCCACCACCAAACGGATTTTGGTTACCTTTTGCCCCTGAATATTTTTCTCGTAAAAATCCGGGTCGGGTACAGCATCCCGGTGAACGTCTAAAATTGCTATCGGCCGTTTTTTCATTAAACGCACCGCCGTTCGCCGGGAACGGTGGTAAGCGTTGGCATCGTGGGGATCATGGGGAGTTCGATCGTAAGCTACCTTTACTCCCATCCTGCTGAGCTTATCGGCTAAGGCTGCACCAACCTTGTAAATGCCACCCCGGGCCGGAATATTTGCCTTTCCATCGGAGGGCTGATAAGCTTCATCGCTATGGGTATGGTACATGGCCACAATACCTTTTTTCTTTGGCATAGCACCGGCAGGTAACACAACCCGCTCAAAATATTCTTTATAACCCAGCAAAATTTGGTCTTCTCCCAGATACCGGGCGTAAGCCCTTTCATGGTCCACCCGGGTTATCTTGTAATGCCGGTCATCTTCCGTGATAATTTCATCCCCTATAGCTACCTTTCGGGCCATTTTATCTAAAACCCGACCGTTTTCATCATAAATGGTAATGTAAAAATTACCACTGTGTTCCGCAAGCTCACTATTTAGTTCGGAAGTAAAATACCTTTCTCCGTAAACCGGTAGAGGGAATAGAAGTATCAGTAAAATTACCAGCAGGGGTAGAAAATTAATTGTTCTTATTTTCATTTTCCTTCGCCTCCCCGGTGATTCCTAAACTACTGGTAAGCTCCGGTTCAGGATTTTTTAACCCTTCTAAAAGCTTTTGGTCCCTCTTTTCCGTAGCAGGTCCCCCTTGAAGCCTTTCCCTGGTTTCCCCCACCACTTCCGCCAAAATTACCGCTAAAATCCCTGCCACCACGATTCCGTCAAACACCCCACCGCCACCAAGATCTACTCTTCCCGGCGTATTGGTGGTTATGAGGTAAAAGAGATGGAATAAATCGTTTAAAATTAAGCCCACCGTTGCGGCTATAAAAGCTCCCCGCCGCGACCGGCCCGCTATATATCCCACCACTGCCGCCACAATTGGGGCAACATATAAGGGGTCAATGATTTCAAAGCGCCCCGCCGGCTCCACATTTCCCCGCATTAAAACTGCCGTTACAAAGTAAACCGCAACTGCCGCCACCACCGAACCTATTAAAGCCCGCACCCATTCTTTGGTGGAACCCGCTTTGTAAAGTAAGTACCCGGCTATGACCAACGGAACAATTCCGCCCCCTAAATTTAAGGAGAAGGTTATCCGTCCGCGTAATAAGGTTAAGTCAAGAAAACTTCCGACAATCATTAAACCAATTAACACCAGTGCTTCCCGGTCGGTAAGCTTCATCCTGTCTAATACCCGGTGCATAAGTCCAAAAAAGATTAAGGCAACTAAAATTACCAGTAAAATGGTTCCCAGAGAAAACATCCTGCTTCTCACTCCCTCTTAAATTGCAAAATAAAAAGGCTAACTCATTAATAGAGTTAGCCCCAGTGCCGGTTTTTATACATCCTTTAATTTTCCTCTTAAAATTTCCCCCAGGCTAAAGGTCAGGTTTTCTTCCTCCGCAAGTTCTTTTTGGTATTGCTCTTTTTCTTTTTCCCGTAAAGCCTCTTTCTGGGAAAGGGTCATCTTCTTTTCCAGCGGCTTTAAGGTTAAAATTTTTACCTCCATTTTCTGTCCAACCTGATATTTTTTCATTAAAGGTTCATTTTCGGCCTCGGTTTCCCGGGCCGGAAGATAGCCTTCAATACCCGGGAAAAGCTCCAAGATTAATCCGTGGCGTAAAATCTTAACTACCGTCCCTTCTAAAACCGCACCCTCTTTTAATTCATCGGGGATTTTTTGCCAGGGATCGGGAGTTAGCTGCTTTAGCCCCAGGCTTACTTTCAGGTTGTGCCGGTCTACTTCTAAAACTACCACTTCCAGTTCCTGTCCCACCTGTAAGTGCTCTTCCGGCCGGACATTGCGCTGCCAGCTGATATCCTGCGCCCGCAGTAATCCTTCAAAACCTCCGAGGTCAACGAAAGCTCCAAAAGGCATGATTTTGGTAACCTTTCCTTTAACTTTGCTCCCTTCTTTTAGCGTGGCAATTTTTTCTTTTTTGGTTTTTATTTCCTGCTCTTTTAAGTAACTTTTCCGGTCCAAAACTACCCGCCTTTTGGCTAAATCCACTTCAATGACATAAGCGGTTATTTCTTCCCCCTTTAAAGCTTCTAAATCTTCCACATAATTTAAAGCTATTAAAGAAGCCGGTAAAAAGGCTCTAACTCCAATATCAACCAAAACTCCACCTTTAACCACTTCCACAATTTTACCGGTAACCGGTACTTTATTTTTTTGCCATTCTAAAAGTTTTTCTTCTGCCAATATTTCTAAGGCTTTTTTGCGGGATAAGATTATCTTCCCTTCCTCATCTTCTTTTAAAACCAAAACGGGAAACTCATCCCCTTCCTTTACCGCATCCCGGGCCCGCTCGATACGGTACCAGGTAATTTCCTCTAAAGGAATTACCCCTTCCCCTTTGGTTCCAATATCTACTAATACTTCCTTTTCCAAAACCTTTACCACTTTTCCCCTAACAATTTCCCCTTCTTTAACCGGTTTTATCTCCAAAAGAGCTTGTTCCATTGACGCCATCTGCTCCACTTTTTTTCTAACCTCCTCGATAATCCAGGCCGGAGTAGAGGCTCCGGCAGTTATCCCAACTTTTGCTTTACCGGCAAACCACTCCGGCTTTATTTCCGAAGCTTCTTCTATCAGGTAAGTTGGAGTATTGGTGGCGGCACAAATTTGGGCCAGCTTTTTGGTATTGGCACTGTTTTTCCCGCCAACTACCAACATCACTTCCACTTCCGTAGCCAGCTTGCGACTTTCTTCCTGGCGGGTTCGGGTAGCGTGACAAATGGTATTAAACGGTCTCACCTCTCCGCCTTTTTTCTTTATCACCTCAACTACCTGCCAAAAATTTTCGCTTTTTTGGGTAGTTTGGGCTATTACCGCAATTTTAGGATAAAAAGGTAGCCGGGCGGCTTCCTCGGGATTTTCCACCACCAGAGCTTTGTAGCCACTCCAGCCTACTATTCCCTGCACTTCGGGATGTTTTTTATCTCCGACCACCACCACCTGATAACCTTCATCGGTAAGTTTTTGAGCTAAAATTTGGGCTTTTTTGACAAAAGGACAGGTGGCATCCTCCACCACGTAACCTCTATCAACTATTTCCTGTAGCTTTTCCGGAGTGGTACCATGGGAACGAATTATAATGGTTTTGCCGTTTCCCTCTTCAATTTCCTCGATGGGAATTATTCCCGCTTTTTTTAATCTCTCCACTTCCTGAGGGTTATGAATTAACGGACCCAGAGAATAAACCGGATTGTTATTCTCGGCAGCCTTTTGCGCCGTTTCAATAGCTCTTTTAACCCCAAAGCAAAAACCGGCATTTTGCGCAACTATGATTTCCATCCAAAACGCTCCTTACAAAAGTTCTTTTACTTTTTCCCGTAAAAACCTGGCCCCTTTCTCCAATTCGTTTTTATCATATGGAAGCTCGTTAATTATTTTCCCAATCACAACCTTGCAGCGTTTAAATCCGCGGGTATTTTTCAGGCCTACCGGTAAGATCGGCACGGAAGCTTTTAAAGCTAAAGCCGCTGCCCCTTCGTGAAACTCTCCCAGAGTTTTTAGCCGGGTTCCTTCGGGAAAGATCCCCACCACTTTACCCTCTTTTAAGTACTTTAAAGCCGTTTTTACTGCCGTTAAATCCACTTCATTTCTTTTAACCGGAAAAGCCCCCAGCTTTTTTAAAAGCAGGCCAAAGCCCGGAATATCGAACAGCTCTTTTTTCGCCATAAAATACACCTGATGGGGCAAAGCACAGCCAATAGCCACCGGATCAAAGTAGCTTTCATGATTGGCAACAACCAAGTAAGGCCCGGATTTCGGTACATTTTCCAGTCCTTCAACTTTCATCCCTTTAAAAATTATCATAAACCAGCGGGCAACCATACGGGCAAACCTATAAAACATCATTTTTCCTCCCGATTATCTCTAAAAGTTTTGCCACCACTTCTTCAATTTTAAGTCCTGTAGTATCCACTAAAATTGCATCTTCCGCCTTTCTTAACGGCGAAATTTCCCGGGTAGTATCTAACTCATCCCGCTTTAGCACTTCCCGGAAAACCTCTTCATAACTTACCTCATACCCCTTGGCCAGAAGTTCCCGGTGGCGCCGCCGGGCCCGCTCCTCGGCCGAAGCGGTTAAAAAGATTTTTACTTCCGCCTCGGGCATCACCACGGTACCGATATCCCGCCCATCGGCTACCACATTACCTTTGGCGATGATTTTCCTCTGAAGTTCCGTTAAATATTTCCGCACCTCGGGCAGGGCCGAAACTTTGGCCACTAATTCGGAAACTTGAGGAGTCCGGATGAGTTCCGTTACATCTCTTTCATTTAAAAGAATTTTCTGGCCCTCATCTCCGGGAATAATTTTTATATCTGTCTTTTCCAGTAGCCTCTTAATCCCGTTTTCATCTTCCAAAGAAAGGTTGTTTTCCAAAAATAACACCGTAACTGCCCGGTACATAGCTCCCGTATCCAAATAGGTAAAGCTAAGCTTTTTGGCCAAGATTCTGGCTACCGTACTTTTCCCTGCTCCTGCCGGTCCGTCAATGGCAATGCGCATTGGATTACGCTCCTTCGGTTAATTTTGTCAACTGTTGAAAAAACTCGGGATAAGAAATGGCAACGGCATCAGCATTTAAGATTTCTGTAGTCCCTGCGGCAGTTAACCCTAAAACCGCCAGGCTCATGGCTATCCGGTGGTCATGGTGGGAATCAACAGTTGTTCCCAGAATTTTATTGCCACCGCTTATTATAAAGCCATCGGGAAGCTCTTTAACCGCTACACCCATTTTGCTAAACTCGGAAACAATGCTTTTTATCCGGTCCGACTCCTTCACTCTTAACTCCTCGGCTCCCCGTACCTTGCTTTCGCCGTAAGCTAAAGCCATAGCCACCGCTAAAATCGGAAATTCATCAATCATGGCCGGAACAATTTCCGGAGGAACCTCAACAGCTTTTAAAGGAGAGTATTTAACTTCTAAATCCCCTACGGGTTCACCGCTATTTTCGTGAAAATTCAGGATTTGAATATTTGCCCCCATTTCTTTTAAAACCGTTAAAAGACCGGTTCGGGTAGGATTTAAACCTACATTTTTAATAATTAAATGACTGTCAGGAACAATTAAAGCCGCCACAATAAAAAAGGAAGCGGTCGAAAAATCTCCGGGAACAATCACCTTCTGACCTAAAAGTTTCTGTCCACCGGAAATTTCTACTCTAAGTCCTTCCCTTTTTATTTTTGCCCCAAAACCAACCAGCATTCTTTCGGTATGGTCCCGGGACAATTGCGGCTCGGTGACCGAAGTATTCCCCTCGGCCCGAAGTCCCGCCAGAAGTAACGCCGATTTCACCTGGGCGCTGGCTTTTTTTAAGATAAAATCCTGCCCCCGAAGCT
The DNA here is from genome assembly GCF_000012865.1 of Carboxydothermus hydrogenoformans Z-2901. Classification (GTDB taxonomy): domain Bacteria; phylum Bacillota; class Z-2901; order Carboxydothermales; family Carboxydothermaceae; genus Carboxydothermus; species Carboxydothermus hydrogenoformans. The sequence continues at coordinate 1,728,379 of NC_007503.1, forward strand.
TTCCTCCCTTTATCGCAAAAGGCGCATAATCTCCCTGCCCCCGCGCCAACACCCTGGCTCCCATTTGCGTTAAAGGCTCCAAGACCCGCTTCATCGGGCGGCGCCGCAGGGAAGCATCTCCGGTAAAAACCGAAACAAAAGGAAAAGTAGCCGCAACCCCGGATAAAAGCCTTAGCGTGGTTCCGGAATTCTGGGCATCAAGAACATCCTGCGGTTCGGAAAAGTTTTGTGCCGTACCAAAAACTCTGACAAAAGTATCTCTGCGCTCAATTCTAACTCCATACTTTTCTAAACAATTTAAAGTGGCCAGAGTATCCTGAGCGACCAAAAAGTTTTCGATTTCCGTTATTCCTTCCGCTAACGCTCCTAAAATTAATGCCCGGTGGGAAATGGATTTATCCCCTGGCACCGTTACCTGGCCTTTTAAACCTTTTTTGGCAGCAGTTATTTTTTTCATACCAAAACCCCTTTACAAAATTTCCAGCACCATTTTTAACTCATTGATAAAGCGCGCGTTTTGGACAGGTGTACCCACCGTTACTCTAATCCAATCGTCCATCCCAAAAATGTCCCCGGAACGGACAATTACACCCCGTTTTAATAATTCCCGAAATACTAATGCTGAAGGCTTTTCGGTTTTAATCATTAAAAAATTGGCAGCCGAAGGAATGTAGGAAAGCCCCATCCGAATTATCTCCTGATAGAGAAACTTTTTCCCCTCATCAGTATTTTTGACTACTTCCCTTACATACTCCTCGTCATCTAAAGCAGCTACAGCAGCCATCTGCGCTAAAAAGTTTACGTTAAAAGGCGGACGCAAGCTATTAATTGCCTTGGCTAAATTCTCAGGAGCAAAACCGTAACCGACCCTGAGACCGGCCAGGCCATAAGCTTTGGAAAAGGTTCTTAACACCACCGTATTGGGCCGTTTCTTAAAAAAATTTAAGCCATCGGGATAATCGTTAAAAAGCCGGGCAAACTCAAAGTAGGCTTCATCTAAAACCACAACTACTTCCTCCGGTACTCTTTCCAAAAATTCCTCCAGCTCACCTTTCGTTATATAAGTACCGGTAGGGTTATTGGGATTGCAGAGATAAACAAGCCTGGTTTTTTCATTTACCGCCTCTGCCATTGTTTTTAAATCCAGCCGGTGTTCTTTTAAGGGAATTTCCCGGGCAATTCCGTTCATCATTGTAACCACCGGTTCATACCGGGGAAAGCTCGGCACCGGCATTATCGCTTCATCCCCCGGGTCAATTAAGGCCATCGCTAAAAACATTACTAACTCGTCGGACCCATTCCCCAGGATAATGTTATCCGGCGTAACTCCGTATTTTGCCGCAATCTTTTCTTTCAAACGAAAAGCCCCGCCGTCGGGATAATAATTTACCTTATCCACCGCTTCTTTAATGGCTGCGGCAACTTTGGGAGAAATGCCCCAGAGGTTTTCATTGGAAGCAAGTTTATCGATATTGGTTATCCCGAGCTCCCGTTCAACCTCTTCTACCGGCTTTCCCGGCACGTAAGGTTTTAAGTTTTCCAAAGCTTTACGAACCATCCTACCGCTCCCCCTTTTATATTTTAAAAAAAGCCAAAAGCTAAGCGCTTTGGCTGATAAACCTTTTAACCATCGTCATTAAATTTTGAAACTCGTTATAGTCCAGGGATTGCTGGCCATCGGATAGAGCTTTTACCGGTTCGGGATGGACCTCAACCATTATTCCGTCAGCTCCGGCGGCAAGTGCTCCCAGAGCCACCCTACCTACCAGCTCCCTGCGTCCGGTAGCATGGGATGGGTCAGCAATAACCGGAAGGTGGGTTAAATCAAGAGCAGCCACCATGCCCGCCAGGTCAAAAGTGTTTCGGGTGTAATCCTCAAAAGTTCTAATTCCCCGCTCGCATAAAATTACCTGTTCGTTGCCCGCCGCAACAATGTATTCTGCCGCCAATAACCATTCCTTTAAAGTTGCTGCTAAACCCCGTTTTAATAATACGGGTTTATTAATAAGACCAACTTCTTTAAGCAGGGTAAAATTCTGCATATTGCGGCTGCCAATCTGCAAAATATCGGCATATTGCGCTACTATTTCCACATCCCGCGGGTCTAAAACTTCGGTAACCACGGGCATACCGGTTATTTCCCTGGCTCTGGCTAAAATTTTCAGCCCCTCTTCCCCCAGTCCGGCAAAAGTGTAGGGAGAAGTCCGGGGCTTAAAAGCACCGCCTCTTAAAATCTGCACTCCCGCTTCTTTTAAAAATAACGCTTCTTTAAGATACTCCTCTTCACCTTCTACCGCACAGGGGCCGGCAATAATTACCGGCTTGCCGCTGCCAATTTCGATATTTGAAACTTTAACAATTGTTTTTTCCGGTTTGGATTTGCGGCTAACTTTAAGCTCCATTATTCCACTCCCTTGCGGTAAACCTCTAAAAAGTTTTTTAATAGAAGAAGACCATACTCGGTTAGGATTGCCTCTGGATGAAACTGTACCCCTTCAACGGGATAATCTTTATGCCTTAAACCCATAATTTCACCTTCAGCAGTTTTGGCCGAAACAATCAGCTCCGTTTCCTCCGGCAACTCAACGATAAGCGAATGATACCTGGTAGCTAAAAAGGGAGAAGGAATCCCTTTAAAAATCGTTTTACCATCATGGTAAATGGGGGATGTTTTTCCGTGCATTGGCCGGGCAGCCCTTACCACTTTTCCCCCAAATACCTGCCCTATCGCCTGATGCCCAAGGCAAACCCCCAAAATAGGATACCGGTAAAGATTTTTAATAACCTCCAGGCTAATCCCGGCCTCATTGGGAGTACAGGGACCGGGAGAAATAACAATATAGTCGGGATTTAAGGCCCTGATCTCTTCAACGGTAATCTTATCGTTGCGGTATACCGTTACCGCTTCTCCAAGCATTTGAAAGTATTGAACAAGATTATAGGTAAAGGAATCGTAGTTGTCAATCAGTAACAGCAACCTGTAAAACCCCTTCTTTAGCCTCAATTTAAGCTAAGTCCTCACGTAATTTTGCTGCTCCTTTTAAATATACATGCTTAACATTCTCATCAGCCCCTAAATCAACAAAAAGCAAAACCCTTATAACCCTCGGCATCCCGCCTATCACATCTGGCTCTTGCGCTGACATTAAGGGAATCCCTTTTAAACCCAATTCCCGAGCAGTTTTAGCCGGATAAGCGGAAACGATATCCTTTGTTTGGGTAAATAATACCGCCACTACATTATTTACTGTTAGGTTGTTTTCCTTAAAAATAGTCTCCAGCAGCTCCCGGGTAGCTTTTGCTACTTCTTCGGGCTGGTCTCTTTCAATCGTTATCGCACCCCGGATGCCTTTTAACAAAAACACACCCCCTTATCAGGGAACTGCCCGGTGACCAAGGCCAACCCCCACTTCATCTAAGTGCAGCAAACCAACACCAAAAAATACCGCCACCGCAACGTGGTCCTGAAAACGCGCAATACCTATTTTACCGCCAACATTTAATCCTAAAGCCTTGGTCATTAACTGCGATATAGCTTCCCGGGTAGCACCGGCAACCGCCCCTTCATCGGCGTGGGTTTCTTTGATAACCCCTTCCCGTTTAGCAGCAACCACCGCCCGCTCAACAATTTTATTAACAGCGGAGATAAAATCCCCACCGTAATCAACCGCGGCTGCCCGGATATTTTCTTCGGCAAGCTTTATTTTTAATTCTTTTTCTTCTTCCCGCGTCTCGGTTAAAGCCATCATTAAGGCTGCTTTGGCAGCCTTTTTACTGCCGACATTTGGCATACTCTCAGTTCCTCCTTACCTAACTTTCAAAAACAATTATACACGTAAAAACCGTTTAAACCAATTCATTTTTAACTTTTTCCTGCTAAATATCCGGTAGAAAAAGCCATCTGAAGATTAAAGCCCCCGGTTTCTCCGTGGCAATCGATAACCTCCCCGGCGAGATAAACTCCTTTGATAAGCCTGGACTCCATGGTGGAAGGATTTATTTCCTTAACATCTACTCCTCCGGCGGTAACGTAGGCCATCTCTAACGGCATTGTCCCGGTAAGGTTAAAAAAGGTTCCTTTTAAAGCTTGGGAAACTTTCGTAACAACCTTAGGAGAAAGGGAGTGAACCACCGCTTTCGGATTTTGCCCGTAATAATTAAGCAGCCACTCCCGAAGCTTTTCGGGAAGTTTGCCGGGAAGAGCATTTTTAAGGGTTTTATTTCCATTGGAAATAATTTTTTCTTTTAACTCATCCACAGAATATTCCGGGAAAAAATCAATTTTTATCTTGGCTTCGGAAAAATTTAACGGTAGATAACAGCTTAAATTTAACACCGTAGGGCCCGAGAGGCCAAAGTGGGTAAAAAGCAAGGGGCCTCTTCTGGCTTTAAGTTTTTTCCCCGAAGAAAACAATGCTAAATTCACATCCATTACCGTTATCCCGCTTAACTCTGCGACTTTTTCCGCAAGCTTTAACGGAACCAGGGCAGGTCTTGGGGAAATAATGTTATGTCCCAATTTACTTAAAAGCTCAAAGCCATCTCCGGAGCTTCCGGTTTGGGGAAAAGAAGCCCCGCCGGTAGCAACTATGACTTTAGCAGCATAATATATCCCGTCTTTCGTTCTAACACCTAAAACCTGCCCATCGTTAACCAGGATATCTTTGACCTTTTGCTTATATAAAATCTCCACGCCTTTTTTCCTTAATAATTTTTCCAGTAACTTTACAACATCCTTTGCTTTATCGGAAGCAGGATAAACCTTTTTCTCTTCCACCTTTAATTTAAGTCCATTTTTAATAAAAAAAGCCATTAAATCTTCATTGGTAAAAGTAAATAAAGCCTTTTTGAGAAATTTTCCATTGTGGTAGTACTCGTAAAAGTTATTTATTGGTGTTATATTGGTAATGTTTCCCCGACCGTTTCCCGTAAGGCAGAGTTTTTTACCGAGTGAATCGGTCTTTTCGATTAATAAAACCTGTCCTGAGGCAGATAAAGCCGCCATCATCCCGGCGGCTCCCCCTCCAATTACTATTGTCCTTTTCATCTTACTTCCCCAAATACTTCTTTTCAATAAATTCTCTTAAACGATTTATCTCTTCAACCAAACGGAAAATCATTTTCTCGGCCTCACCTTTGCTTAAAACCAGTTCCTGCGGTTCAAAAATTTCAATTTTTTTAAACTCCTCGGTAGCCACAAAGCGAATTAAATCTTCCAGGCTATCGGCTTTTAAAGTTACCAAAACCGGCGCATAGGAAACCTCGGCATTGGTGAGTTCATCGAATACGGTATAAATGTCAATGCTTATGTCAATATCTTCGACGGTAATCCCTTGAAAAGGAAGATTTCTTAGTTTAGCCACCTGACTTTCCCGAAGTTCTTCCGCCATTTTATCGGAGCTTTTCCCACCAAACAGAAATTTTGTTTTGCCGCTTGCTTTATAATCAAATCTTACCCTGGCAAGAATTTCGTTCTTCATCCTTTTCCCTCCTTGCCATTTGGTATTCGCTTTTTTCCTGAAAAATCCTGCCGGGATTTTTACATTATCCTCTGGTAATTTGACAAAAGCTATAAAAAAGTCGTTTAAGGAGGGATACCGTGAAAGAAGTTATTATTGCTTATTTTAAATCCCTGGAACAAACCGAACGGGCCATTGATTTTATTACCAATGCTCGCCTCGCAAACTCCCATATTTCTTTGATCTGCCCGGTAAACCCGTATACTGCACAAAAATTTAATGAAGAATATGCCATCGAGCTCACCGGTACCGGAGAAGTGGGTATGCTTCATGATTTTCATGGTCAGTTAGTCGAAATGCCGTTAGCTGAAGTTCCCGGTGTCGGCAAAGTTGCCTTGGCCGGCCCACTTTCCGATGATATTGCTAAAAAGGGGCTATTTAAAGCTCTTTTGCCTTTAGGATTTACCGAAAGCAAGGTAAGAAAAATAAAAAAAGCCTTAAAAAATAACGAAGTGGTAGTTATAATCGAAACCGAAAAAGAAAAAGTAAACGAAGCGGCCAATATCTTAGCCGACTTTGGCGGAAGACATGTAGAAAAATGGAATCCTCACACCGAAAGGGCCTCAATCACCCACGGTTAGAATTGACCAGACGCTTTAGTTTTAAAACTTCCGCGGGAGTTAAATAGCGAAAACTACCTTTTTTCAGGCCATATCCGGTTAAAAAGGCGATGCGCGTACGGATTAATTTTAAAACCGGGTGGCCAATTTTTTTAAACATCCTCCGTACCTGGCGCTTGCGCCCCTCGTGAATAGTAATTTCAATCCAGCTGTTTTTCCCTTCAGGTTTTTTAAAATTTACTTTGGCAGGAGCGGTATAGCCATCTTCCAGGAGTACGCCCCGTTCTAACTCTTTTAGTTTCGCCCGGTTGGGAGTACCCCGGACTAAAGCCAAGTAAGTTTTGGGAACCTGGTGTTTAGGATGGGTAAGAGCCATCGCCAAATCACCGTCATTCGTCAAAATGAGAAGCCCTTCGGTATTCATATCAAGCCTTCCCACCGGAAAGACCCGTTCCTTTACCTTACCCGCCAGTAACGATAAAACCGTGGGGCGGCCAAAGGGGTCGTCCACGGTTGTGATATAACCCGCTGGTTTATACATTAAAATATACACGAGTTTTTCCGGCTTAACAATTCGCCCGTCAACCTCCACCACGTCCCTATCACTTACTTTAAATCCCAGCTCTTTTACCACTTTGCCGTTTACCTTTACCCGGCCTGCTAAAATGAGCTGCTCGGCATCCCGCCGGGCTGCAACTCCAGCCCGGGCTAAATATTTTTGTAACCTTTCCATATTATCACCTTTTTTTCCAAAATAAAACTTCCGTTATTATTATTGTTACAATAAGCCAAAATAAACCGGCAATAAATCCTCCTAAAACATCTGTGGGCCAGTGAACCCCCAGGTAAATTCGGCTAAACCCAATTAAAAGAGGAAAACCGATTCCCAGAATAAGAAGCAAAATTTTGGGAAGGGGAAAGTTATTTTTTGCCAAAAGGTAAAAAAGCATTCCGTAAACTGCCATGCTGATCATAGCATGTCCACTGGGAAAACTGTAGCCACTTTCCGATATTTTAAAGTACAGCGTTGGTCTTAATCTTAAATAATGAAGCTTTAAGACATAATTTAAGACCGAGGCCCCAATGAAGCTTCCTAAAAAGGCCGTAAGGCTATCATAACGTCTTTTCAGGTAAAAAAAGTAAGAAATAACCGGCACCAGCATCATATAAAAACCAATGGAACCTAAGAAAGTGATGCCTTTCATCAATGGTAAAATTCCGGGAAAGTAAATTGCCTGAACCTTTTTTAGAATAATTTCGTCCCAGACAAAATTTTTCCGGGAAGTAAAAATTACTTCGGTAAGTTCCCCAAAAGCCCAAAATAAAACGCCACCCGTTAATGCGCCTACAATTAAATAAACAATTAAACCTTTTGTCTGTTTCTTCATACCTTATCCCCGAAAAAATTAATATTAAGTGCCAAAAAAGATTTTTACCACAAAGACCGAGGCAAGAAAAGTTGTAAAATCGGCAATTAATCCAACATAAGGAGCATAACGAAATTTTTTAATCCCAACAGAACCAAAATAAAGGGCCAAGACGTAAAAAGTAGTATCGCTGCTCCCTTGCATTGTAGATACCATCCGCCCAATCAAACTGTCGGGACCGTATGCCTCCATTAATTTGGCGGCAACTCCCAAGGCAGCCCCACCGGAAAGGGGCCTTAAAAGGGCATGAGGCAGGACTTCCGCCGGAATGCCAAGTTTATTTAAAAGCGGATTTAGCCCTAACGCCAATACTTTTAAAGCCCCGGATTCAAAAAAAATATTTATAGCCACTACCATCCCTACAAGATAAGGGATAGTCCGGATGGCGGTGTTAAACCCATCTTTGGCTCCTTCCAAGAAAGTTTCATAAACCTCTACTTTTTTTAACATACCGTAAAATATCACAAAAAACAAGATTAACGGTAAAAGCCAATTGCCTAATTTTATAATCATTTTACCACCTTGATTTTTTAAAAAAGTAATCGGCAATTAACGCCAAAGTAAATCCTATTAAGGTTGCTAAAAAAGTGGGAATTACGATGTCAGCAGGACTTGCCGCCCCAAATTTCTGCCGAAGTCCAATGATCGTGGTGGGCAATAATGTTATGGCGGAAGTATTTAAAGCTAAAAAAGTGCACATTGCTCGACTTGCGGTATCTTTTTGCGGATTTAAGCGGGAAAGCTCTTCCATCGCTTTTAAACCAAAAGGGGTGGCAGCATTACCTAAACCCAAAATATTGGCACTCAAATTTAAAAGAATTGCACCTTCCGCCGGGTGCCCCGGTGGAATCTCCGGAAAAAGCAGGCGAATTAATGGAGCCAGGATCTTTGAGAGATTTTCTACTATGCCGCTTTCTTCCATGATGCGCATTATCCCCAGCCAAAAGGTAATAATGCTTACAAGTCCAAAAGCTGTATCTACCGCAAGCTTGGCCCCCTCTAAAGCCGCTTTAACTATTAGCTCCGGCTTTCCCTGCCAAAAAGCCGCCAAACACCCAAGAAGCACCATTCCCCCCCACAGATAATTCAGCATCTTTCTCTCCTCCCCAGGCTTGTACTACTATCCTATTCACCCTCCTCCCCCTTTAGAACACCAAAAAAGGGACGGTTCTTTTTTTAGGCGTTTAGACGCAAATATCGGAACCGTCCCTCTTTTTGGCGTATGGACGTAAATATAAGAACCGTTCCTGAATTAGGCGGTTGGAGTTTCGAAGGCTTCGAGGGGGAAATCGGGTTTTTTGCGGTTGTTGCCAACAAAGTTCTGGATTTTTGCTAAAAGCTCTGGGGTCAGGTCGATAAGCTTATCCACCAAAGCATTGGTATCTACCGGTAACAGGCGAATTTGTCCCTTCCCCACTACCAAAAAACCCACCGGTTGCACCGAAACGCCGGCGCCGCTGCCACCCCCAAAGGGTAAAGATTTTTCCTTTCCTTCGCCGGTAGAAAACTCACTTCCTCCAGCAGCAAAGCCCAGGGTTACTCTGGATACGGGAATAATCACGCTGCCATCGGGAGTTTCTACGGCGCTTCCCACCACCGTATCCACATCTACCATTTCTTTTATACTTTCCATAGCCGTTTTCATTAAACTTTCAATGGGATGATGCTGAGTTTCCATTTCCTCCACCTCCAATTTACTTTTCCCCTTTAATTTGTACCAAAGGTTGCCTGAATATACCTTTTATTTTTTGTTTTAGGAGGAGGAAAAATAAGAAGGTGGCGGTTAGCAGTAAATGATACCAGGGTATTTCTATTAAAAGAGATAATTTTAAAGAAAACCTGATTCCCAGGCGGGGGTCTATATTTAAAAAAAATCGCTCTACTTTTTTAAAACGCCGGGCACAAAGGGCATAAAGCGTTCCAAATAACGAATACAAAACCCCCGAAACTATACCAAAGTAAAAGGGATCTTTCAGACCAGGGCTTAATTCTACAGATAGTTTTTTAATTATTACCCCTTTTTGAAAATAAAGGTAAGTTTTGTTAAAAAGTTTAAGGTAATCCCAGTAGGTTTTTAGAAATCTAATTACCTTTCCCCGGAATATTTTCACTTTTGTCGTTTTTTTAACCGCCTTCTGGTTAGAAAAAATAAAATGCCCCACTACCGGAATTTCTCCACCAAAATGCTCGGTAAATTCCGGTAAAGGCAGGGCAACTTCAAAATTCAAAAGCCCAAAAAAAAGACGAAAAACAAGGTTAATTTCTACATCTTCGGTAGATTCAAAATAAAGACCAAGCTCCAATAACTGCCACCTCTTTTACCAAATTACTCCTCAAAATTATTATTTCCATCATTTACCGCTTCATTCTCCAAATTTAACGGTGGCAGTTCATCGAGACTTTTCAAGCCAAAAAACTCCAAAAACTTGGCAGTGGTCCTGTAAATAATAGGACGGCCGGGAGCGTCTTTCCGTCCCGCCTCTTCAATAAGCCCTTTTTCTAAAAGAGTGGCGATAGAGCTATCGGCTTTTACTCCCCGGATAAGTTCAATTTCCGTTTTGGTAACCGGTTGCTTGTAAGCAATAATGGCCAAGGTTTCCAAAGTCGCCTGGGTTAAATGCTGGGCCGGGGGCTTAAAAAGCCTTTCTATATAAACGGAAAAATCCGGGCGGGTGGTAAGCCAAACCTCCTCCCCGGAAAAATGCAGCATTATACCCCGCTGGTCCTGCTCGAGTTTTTCCTGCAACCGCAAAACTATTTCTTTTGCTTCCTCTACGGATAATTCCAACGTCTGGGCAATTTTTTTCAGGGATAAGGGTTCCGGACTCACAAAAAGAAGCGCTTCTAAAGCCCCTTCAAGATTTATTGGAAACAGAACCGACATACCGTATCCAGATTTCTCCATCCGTTTTCACCTGCCAAGCCTCCACCACTTCCTGGCGCAAAAGCTCCAATAGGGCTAAAAAGAGGATAATCGCTTCTCTTTTACTTTCCACCCGGGCAAAAAGCTGGGAGAAAGGCAGAGCTTTTTCCTGTCTGAGTAAGTACCGCAAAATTTCTCCCATTTTTTCTTCTATGGTATATTCCTTTTCCGGTAAGGTAATTGGTTTTGGCGAAGTTTCAAGGCGCAGCAAGGTCTGGTTTAAGCTTTCGGTAAGTTTTTTTAGAGGAATTTCTTTCAGCTCACGCACCGAATACATCTTTAATAACTCTTCAACGTTAACTTTGCGGCGATAAACGCTGGGAAAGTTTCCCCTAATTTCTTTTAAATACTGGGCTATTTCCCGGAACTTCTGGTAGACTACCAGGCGTTCGACCAGTTCGGTTCGCGGGTCTTCTTCTTCCTCTTTTTTCCCAAACAACATTTTTACTTTTAAATATAAAAGGTGGCTGGCCATCACTAAAAATTCGCTTTTTATTTCCAAATTGTGTTTCTGGTACTGCTCTAAGTACCAAAGGTACTGCCGCGTAATTTCCGCAATGGGAATATCATAAATGTCAATTTTATTTTTTTCCACTAAATGGAGCAGTAAATCTAACGGTCCTTCAAAAACCGGCAGGACAATCTTATACATATAACTTACCTCAGCTTCATTTTTTCCCGAACTTCCCTCATTGTTTCCTTAGCTGCCCGGCTCGCCTTTGCCTGCCCTTCGGCCAATATTTCAAGATACTTTTTGCCTTTTAAAAATTCTTCCCTTCTTTCTCTAAGGGGTTCTAAAATTTCGTTAATTTTTAAAGCCAACTGTTTCTTGCAGGCCACACAGCCTATTCCTGCCGTTCGGCACTGTTCTTCTATTTCGGTTACTTTTTCCGGATAAAAAACTTGATAGTAAGTATGCACCACACAAACCTCGGGGTGGCCGGGATCGGTTTTCCGAACCCTTGCCGGGTCGGTAATCATATTTCTCACCTGCTCAGAGACTTCCTCCGGCGTGCTGGATAAAGCAATCTCATTTTTATAACTTTTACTCATCTTCCGTCCATCAATCCCCGGTAGCAGCGGAACGGCATGAAGCACCGCCTGCGGCTCGGGAAATACACTACCGTAAAGATAGTTAAACCTCCGGGCGACCTCCCGGGTAAGCTCTAAATGGGGAAGCTGGTCTTCCCCTACCGGCACTAAATTTGCCCGGTAAATTAAAATATCCGCTGCCTGCAGTAAAGGGTAACCTAAAAAACCGTAAGTATTTAAATCTTTCCCCATTTCTCCAAGCTTTTCCTTTTGGTCCTTATAGGTGGGAACCCGTTCTAACCACGAAAGGGGAGTAAACATACCAAACAAAAGAGCCAGCTCCGCATGCTCCTTTACTTCCGATTGCACAAACAATGCTGATTTTTCCGGGTCAATTCCGGCAGCAAGAAAATCCAAAGCTAAATATTCAATGTTTTGTAAAACTTCATCGGTATTTTCATATTCGGTAGTTAAAGCATGCCAGTCGGCAATCATATAAAAGCATTTAGCTTCCTCTTGCAGTTTAACCCAGTTTTCGAGCACCAGCAAATGGCCTAAGTGGAGCCTCCCCGTTGGTCTCATCCCGCTTAATACGATTTTTTCCATATTCAAATCCTCCTATCCTACCAAAAACTTAAAAAGTGCAAAATAAAAATTTAAAATAAACCGCGTAATTGGTTGTAAAACAAAGGAAATGGCGCCGGTAAAAAGTAATAAAAGGAGTATTGCCTGACCATAGCTAACCATAAACTTCCGGATTTCGTAAGAAAAAAAACGATTAAATATCTTTTCCCCGTCCAACGGAAAAACCGGTAAAAGGTTAAATACCCCCAAAGATACGTTGATCGCTACCGCAGTAATGCCAATTTCCCAAGCATAGGGAAGATTTATCCCCCCGAAAGCCAGGAAAAGAACGATAATAAAAGCCAGCACAAAATTGGATAAAGGTCCGGCTAAAGCCACCAAAGCCATACCGTTACGCGGGTCACCCCGGAAGTTGTAAGGATTAACGGGAACCGGTTTAGCCCAGCCAAATCCGGCAATTAAAAGCAGCAAAACCCCTACCGGGTCGATATGGGAAAGGGGTGATAAGGTTAACCTTCCTTCCCTCCGGGGCGTATCATCCCCGAGGCTTGTAGCTACCAGAGCATGACTGAATTCATGGATGGTTAAGCCGACGATTATCCCCGGAAGCATCACTCCCAGGTCGTATAATGACGGAATCCTTAAGAACCCAAAAAAACTATCCATGGTAACTCTCCTCAAAAATAATTTTGTTTAACATACAAAATTTCCTCATCTTTATTTTTTAAAACCCCATCAATTTTTAACATTTTTATTTTATGTAAAATTTCTCGATACAGGGGACCGGGCTTTAAACCCAAGGCTTTTAAATCTTCGCCGGTAATTTCGGGCTTGATAAATCTCAGTTCTTCGAAATACGTTTTAAACCGCTCTCTGGCCCGGAATCTATCCAGTAACAGATATAAAGCCCAGTAACCTTCCGGAGGAAGTTTCGTTAAAGTTTCGAATATTTCCACCCCTTTTACTTCCCGGGAGAGAGATAAAAGTTTTAACGCTTCCTTAATTCCTAAAGCTCCCTGTCTTAAAACTTCTTCTTCTTCCCCCGTTAAAGGATACTTTTTTATAAACTCCTCAATTCCCTCTAAATTTTTTGCATAAACCCCCATTACCCCGTGCAGCCAGGGAATCTTCATTTCTTTTAGTAACCGGAAATATTCCACAGTATAATTGAAATAACGTTTTAAATAATCTTCTTCATAAAAAGCTTTTGGAAAAACTTCCTGAAAAACACCGTAATGCTTTAAAAATTTAAGGATTTTTAAAATATCTTTTTCGGCAAAAATAAGTTTTAATTCGTACAGGATTCTTGCGGAAGAAACCAAGTTTAAAAATCCACCTGCAATAGCATCAACCAAAAGCTTTTCGGTGTTTTCTTCAAGTTTAAAATTAAATCTACCTAAAAAACGAAGCGCCCTTAAAATTCGCGTAGGATCTTCGACAAAGCTTAAGTTGTGTAAAACCCTTATAATCCCTTCTCTTAAGTCCAAAAGCCCTCCAAAGGGATCAAAAAGTTCACCGATATGGCCGTAGGTGATTTCTATAGCCATAGAGTTTATGGTAAAGTCCCGCCGGTATAAATCTTCCCTAATAGTGGAAACTTCCACCTCCGGCAGTGCGGCAGGATGCTGGTAAAATTCCACCCGGGAAGTTGAAAAATCTATCTTTTGCCCGTTTTTCAGGATAATCGAGGCAGTCTTAAAACGCTCATGGGGAATAAACTTTATTGCCGAAAGGGTTTTGCCAACTTCTTGGGCTAAAACAAGAGCGTCCCCTTCCACCACAATATCTAAATCCTTTTGTTTATGGCCTAAAAGTAAATCCCGCACAATTCCCCCGACTAAAAATACCCGCATGCCAAGTTGACTTGCCCATTTGCCGACGACGTTGATTAGCTCCTGACCTTCCGGGGAAATATTTTCATCCAAAAGCTTCTTTAAGTTTACCTCAAAACTCCCTTCCCGGTAAAGGGTTTTATGGGGCCTTAATTCTTCAGGCCGGTGATACTGCTTTAAAAGATCCGTCCGGGAAATAATCCCTATTAACTTTCCTCCTTCTACCACCGGCAACCGGCCAATATCATGCTTTATTAAAAGTCTTAATGCTTCTTCCAGGGACGCTTCAGGTTCAATGGTTACAGGATTTTTACTCATGTAAGCTTTAACCGGAGCATGTCCTAAGTTATGATGGATAATTTTATCGACATCTCTTCGGGAAATAATCCCAACTAACTTATCCCCTTCCAGCACCGGTAACCCCGAATGGCCATAGCGAACCATAATTTTTCGCGCTTCTTCCACGGTACTATCCACAGTCACAAATTTCACCGGCCAGCTCATAATTTCTCTAACGGTTTTTGCGGGAATCTTAAAATTATTAAGCAATTTTAAAGCTATTTCTAAAACTTCTTGAACATCCCTATCTTTAAGGGTTAAAGAAACCGCCTGCGGGTGTCCTTTGACCCCAAGGCCGTATAAAATTGAACGTAAATCAATCTCTTCCTTGGTAGAACGGCCAACTAAATGCACCGTTTTACCCATCTGCACGGCCATGATAAGGACATCCGGCCGGTGCATTTCCATTAAATAGCTGGCCATAAAAGATAGCCCGGGTAAATAATCATCGGCTCTGGCCCAGGTGGCAAGGTAAAAAAAGCCCTTGCTTTCTTCGGTGACAGCATTATTTAAAAGTTCTTTTAACAAAAACTCCTGTTCCCGGGAAAGCGGTCTTTTTATAAACCGGTTCACTACTTCCAAGTTGACCCCGAAATTAAATAAATAGGCTAACGCTTCAATATCCTCTTTGGTAGTAGAGGGATACAACAACCCTCCCGTATCCTGATAAATTCCCAAAGCCATAACCGTAGCTTCAACCGAGGAAATCTCTATCCCTAATTCTTTTAATTTTTGTATTAACAGGGTAACAGTCGCTCCCGTGGGCTTTACAAATTTTTCAGCAAGATAAGGCTTTAAATCGGGAGCTAAAGGATGATGGTCATAAAGGATAATTTTCAGATTTTCGTTTAGATAATGCCGGATATGAGAAAAGCGGGAAAGTTCCGAACTATCCACCAGGATTAGCCTTTTTACATCCCTGGGGGTAGTTATTTTTTTCTGAATCTTTAAGCTATCTTTATAAAGAGCAAGAAACTCCTCCACTGCTGGCAAAACCTTGGCCGGCAAAAGAAGATTTGCCTGGGGAAATAAAATCCCCGCAGCAACCATTGATGCTAAACCGTCAAAATCCATATTGTGATGGGTAGTAATTAAATCCATAATTTCCTCCGTTACACTTAATCTATATAATTATACCATAAAACGTTAACTAAGTACTCTTTCTCTTTTTGATAATGGTTAAAAGTAATAAGATGTAGGGAAAAATTACTTCAAGAAAAAATGCCAACCAGGATAAGGTTCCCAGGTCATCCTTTACTTCGGCAATATTTTGAGGAGCAATAGCCCAAAAAAATACTAAAAGCAAGATTGGAGCCGTTAAATGCCGGTAATCTTTTTGCCCAAAGGCCTTACGTAACACTAACAGCGCAGCAAAAATATTAAGTCCCGCCACCGTGAAAATTGCCGTCATCCAGCCACCAATTAGTAAGCTATCCAAGCGGTAAACAACATACCCGATATTTAACATTTTGATTATCTCATAGGAGGGATAACGCATCCGTGCTAACGATTCCGGTCCAAAAATCATTAGACCTACTAAACATACAGCTGCATAAATTAAAGTTACAAGCCCCATACCTACGACCGAGGCTTTTATCCCGTCTTTCAAGTCACGGAAATCTTTGGCAAAATATAAAAAAATACTAAAACCTGAAAAGGAAAATACACTACCAAAAATACCTTTTAAAAGATTAATTTCGGGATTTATTACCGGCTTTAAATATTCTACCTCCCATTTATTAATGATAAAAAACGTTACTACAAACAGTAAGGCAAGTTTTATAAACATAAAGATCACATTTATATTTTTCACCGTTTCGTAACCGGAGTTACAAAAATAAAAAAATAATAAAAGGAATAACATTATCATTATGTAAGTCGGCGTTTCTTCTAAAAGCGTATCTGCCGCAAAATCGGTAAAAACCCTGAGAACCAAGCTTGCCAACCAGAGAAAATAATAAACAAAAATAAGGGCAAAAAAACGACTTAAAAATTTACCGTAAAGCTTTTCCCCGTACTCGATAAAAGTTTGGTCTGGCCAATAACTTTGGACAACAACTATCGTTAAAAGTGAAAGAAAGTTTATAAATCCCCCGGGAAAAATGAGCAACCAGCCGGAACTCTTGGCAGCCTCAGCCATTACTGCCGGCAACGAGATAATGCCCGATCCTACCGTTGCACCTATTATTAAAGCTACTCCTTCTCCCCAGCTAATTTTCATAAAAAAACCTCCTGATTCTAACCAATAGTATGGAAGAATCAAGAGGTTTTTATTCTAATACATGGTAACTACCTTGCGCGTTTTTAAATGGGCGGGGATTAAATCGTGGCTTAACAGGTCGTCATAAGTTTCTCGGCGAACAATCAGCTCCGCCTTTCCCCCACCAACTAAAACCATGGCCGGTCGGGGTAAACGGTTATAATTCATCGCCATGGAATAGTTGTAAGCTCCGGTATTGCTAACCAATAAAAGGTCTCCCGGCTTAATTTCCGCCAATTCAATATCCCAAATCAACATATCCCCTGACTCACAGCACTTACCGGCAATTGAAACTAACTTGACCGGCTGGTCGTTAGCTTTATTTGCCACTATTGCTTCGTACTTAGCCTGATATAATGCCGGTCGGGGATTGTCACCCATCCCACCGTCCACCGCAACATAGGTTCTAATTCCCGGGATATCTTTAATTGCCCCAATCGTGTATAACGTACTTCCCGCGGGACCGGCAATTGAACGTCCCGGCTCTACTATCACCTTTGGTACTTTAAGTCCGAGTTTTTGGCACTGACTTTCTAAAGTTGTAAAAATAGTCTCCGCCATTGCCGCCACCGTAGGAGGGTTATCACCTTCAGCATAGTAAATACCAAGACCGCCGCCTAAATCCAATTCTTCCGTCATAAAACCGGTAGCTTTAAATACTTCAGCCATAAAGGCGGTCATGACTTCTACCGTGTGAGCAAAAGACTCAAGTTCAAAGATTTGCGAGCCTATATGACAGTGAAAACCTTTTAATTCAATTCCGTCCAGTTCCAAGGCCCTTTGGGCCGCATCCATTGCCTGACCGGTTTCAATGGGAAAACCAAATTTACTGTCAATTTGCCCGGTTTTAATATACTCATGGGTATGGGCCTCAATCCCGGGACTAACCCTTAATAATATTGGTTGCCGTACTTTATAGCTTTTTGCAATGTCATTTAAAAGATACAGTTCGTAAAGATTATCCACCACAAAGCGGCCTACTCCGGCTTCAACTCCAAGCCTGATTTCCTCAGGGCTTTTGTTGTTGCCATGGAAATACACCTTGTGCAAAGGAAAGTCTGCTTTTATAGCAGTATAAAGTTCGCCACCGGACACCACATCAAGCCCCAAACCCTCTTCTTCAACTAAACGGCAAATTGCAGTAGTTAAAAGGGTTTTTCCCGCATAAATCGCCAGTGACCCGGGGTGTTTTTGGGTGAAGTTTTGGTAGTATTCCCGGCAGTTTTTTCGAAATTCTTCCTCATCTAAAATATAAAGTGGAGTACCGAACTCCCGGGCCAAATCTACCGTATCGACACCGCCTATTTCTAAATGACCTTTTTCATTTACCCTCATCGTACCGGTAAAACGCATGCCATCTCTCCCCCTTATAAATAATAAAATATTGCGGGCCCTTGGTATTTCCCCAAAGACCCGCAATTGGCATGCGGCAATAGCGAGGAAATACCTCAGCTCCCAGCAAGGTAGCGCTCCACCCGCTAAAACGGGTGACAGTCCTATACCTGTTCGGCATAGGCCCAACCCCTTACGTCCGCTACCGTAAGGGATTTCGGCGAAGGCCCCTTTCACCGGGCAGCATTAACCTGCGGGGTTTTTGCCCGGTTACTCTTGACCATCCGCACCTCTACCTCACCTCAAAGAGATGAGGTATTAGCGTATTAAGTTTTAATTGCCCTTTACTTTTAATAACTATAACATTAAACTTCTAAGTTCGTCAACCTATCCCCGCTAATTTTTTGTTATTCATCTGACTGTAACGGCCGCAGCGGTCATTTAAATAACCCACTACCTCGTAATCTTCATATATTTTAACCACTTCACAAAAGTTAGGACAGTTTTGGCATTCAAAATTCTCGGTTTTTAATTCGGCATCTTTCACGTTAAAGCCCTTGAACCTGGTTTTATAAGGCTGTTTTTCCCGCTCAAAAGCTGCAATTAACGCTGCTCCTAAAGCTCCCATTACCTCAAAATAGGGCGGCACAATTACTTCGGTACAAAGCGCCCGCCTAAACGCTTCTCGCATGGCAATGTTGGCCGCCACACCGCCCTGAAAAACAATTTTATCGTAAAGCTTTTTGCCCTTAGCTAAATTGTTTAAATAGTTTCTTACCAGAGCATCGCAAAGGCCCGCGAGAATATCTTCAATACTTAAGCCCAATTGTTGCTTGTGAATCATATCGGACTCGGCAAATACCGCACACCGCCCGGCTATCCGCACCGGATTCTGGGCTTTTAACGCTATTTCTCCAAATTTTTCAATAGGAATGTTAAGCCTTTGCGCCTGCTGGTCCAAAAACGAACCGGTACCGGCCGCACACACGGTATTCATCGCAAAATCGGTTACTACACCATCTTTTAAGAGAATAAGCTTGGAATCCTGTCCACCAATTTCTAAGATGGTTCGTACTCCGGGTACCAAATAGTTAGCAGCCACCGCATGGGCAGTTATTTCGTTTTTCACGGTATCTGCTCCTAACACCAACGCTGCCAACTGCCGGCCGCTTCCGGTTGTCCCCACCCCTAATATTTCTTCTTCTTTGATTCGGTCGTAAATTTTTCTTAAACCTTCTTTTAAGGCAACAAGAGGCCGGCCGTTCGTTCTCAAATAAATTGCTTCCAGAATTTCCTTTTCTTCATTAATCACCACTAAATTGGTACTTACCGAACCTACATCAATTCCCAGAAATACGCCTTTTTTCATGATTTCCTCCTTTCTGGCGAAAACTTAAAAGGTCACAAAAAGCTTCCAACCGGGTGATAAGCCCGGCCTCACCGGTATGTTCATCAACCACCAAAGATAAGACCGGGATATCCTCGACTTCGCTTACCGCCGGCAGAACTGCTTGAGCAACAATTTCCGGCATACAGGTAAAAGGTAAGAGCTGAATTACCCCATCGAATCCCTGTTTTTTTAAGTATTTAACTCCGCCTACCGTTTCCTGCCCGTGTCCCCCCACAAAATGGCAAAGAAAGGGCGGTGCTTCCTTCACAATTTCTTTATGCCGGCTATAGTTTTTAAAAAGTCCCAGAAAAAGGTGGTCGTTCACCCATTCACTTAAATAAATGGTGCGTTGCACTTCCACTCCCAGGTTGCCAAGATATCGTTCGATATTAAAGTTGGTAAAGGGTTCTAAGAGGGTAAAAATCTCCCCAACCACTCCTATCTTTAACACCTTGCGGGCCAAATCCATGGGTATCCTTGCCAAAGCCACGACTGCTTGATTTACCGCTTCTTCGATTTCCTTTTCCTCTCGAGCCCGATTTAAATTTTGCAAAAACTCCTGCCACACCCGGTCAGTTGCCCCCTTGGTAATTTCCCGGGCTCTAAAAAAGGCTACTTTTTTTTCAATTTCATCGGCAGCTTTTATTTTTAAAAATCCTTTTTTAACCGCCCTTATAACCTGAAAAATTGGTTTATTATCGGTAATTTTTTTTAGTTTAGCGATAAACTCCATAATGTTTCTTTCGGGTGGTTCTAACACTAAAAGGTCATAATTAATCCCCAAATCCTTTAATATTTCCTGCTCCACATATGCGTAATAACCAAAGCGGCAGGGGCCAGTTCCTCCTGCCATGAGGATTGTATCGGCACCCAGTTCATACGCCTCAATAAAATTCCCGAGGTTAAGCTTTAAAGGCAGGCAGGCAAATTCCGGTCCGTACTTAGTACCCAGAGTTAAGGTTTTTTTGGTAATGGGCGGAGGTAGGACCACTTCTACCCCCAGTTCTTCTAACATTGCTTTTACCCCTATAGCCATATTACCCATGTGCGGGTAGGTAACTTTCACCGGCAAAACTCCTTTCCACCGTCATATCCCAAAAAGCTTCAAGACGGGTTACAAGTCCCGCCTCACCGGTGTGTTCGTCAATGGTAAGGTTTAAAAAAGGTAAGGAAAATTTTCTTCTCAAATACCGGCCCGTAAGTTCGGTTATTATTGAATCAGGTCCGCAGCCAAAAGAATTTAAACTTATTATCCCTTTTAACGGGTAATTTTCAGCGAGATAAATACTGCCACCAAAGTTTTTAATCGCAAAACTCCAAAAGGGTTTTTTGGGTAGAATCCCAGCTTTTTTTACCGCTTCCGCAAAGGGAACGTTATCAGGAGTTAAAACTTCTCCTCCAAACCGGCGAATTTTTTTTATTAAATCCATACTGGCATGACGGTCATTAATATTGTAGGCATGACCCACCACCGCAAAAAGCGGTTTCTTTAAGTCCGGCACATAATTTTGCTTCCCATCAATTAAATCCAGCGGTTGATATCCAAGGTACTTTTTTTGCAAATAAGCTTTTTGATTTTTCCAGGCTGCATAAATCGCTCGCATTATTTTCATACCGTTTGGCGTAATTTTTTTCCCAAGAACATAAACCCCCCGGTAAAAATCTTCTCCCTTTCGATAGGCCGTTAAGTCATGGGAAAGAACATTTTGGGCTTTTAAGCGAAAGATAATCATTTCGGGCAATCCCAAAAATTTCGGGCAGATGTAAGTACGCCGGTATTCACTAACATAGCGGGGTATAAAGAGATAATCTACCCGGTCTTTTAAAAACCGCGCATGGCCGAAAAAAACTTTAACCGGCAAACAGGCATCATCTACCGCCGCTTCTACCCCCAAGTTAAGGGTCTCCTTATCGGTAGGTTTTGAGGTTACAACATCTACTCCCAACTCTTGGAAAAAAGTTTCCCAAAAGGGATAATAATCGTAAAAATATAAACCTCGCGGAATACCTATTTTCATCTAACCACCCCATCTTTAAGAGCATTTCCAGGGAAAAAAATTTTTATACCTACCCCTTGGGTTTAAAGATAAGGGCAATTATATAACCGGCAATAATCGCCACCGAAATACCCGTGGCGGTATTTGCTATTCCGCCCCCCAAAAGCCCTAATATCCCTTTTTGTTTAAATCCTTCTATTGCTCCCTGCGTCAGTAAATGCCCAAAACCAGTTAATGGTAAAGTTGCCCCGGTACCGGCAAGTTCTACTAATTTTTCGTAAACTCCAAAACCGGAAATAAGTGCACCGGCAGTTACAAAGCTAACCAAAACATGGGCAGGAGTCACCCGAAAGCTTGTGAGATCCATCATTAACTGGCCAATCACGCAAATTACTCCTCCAACCAGAAAACTTAATAGAAAATCCATCTTCATCCCCCTCAGTAACATTCAAAGGATACTGCATGAGCAATTACCGGTATGGACATTCCCTGCTGGGATGTAACTTGAGAAAGTAAAGCACCCGTACCTATACCCAAAAATTTATGAATCTTTCCCTGACTTAACTCGTTAAAAACGTAGCCAGCGGTAACTAAAGCCGAACAAGCTGTACCGCTACCTCCGGCATTTACCTGCTGATCCGGTCGATAAATCATGATTCCGCAATCGGTAAGCCTTTGACCAAAGTTGATATTACGTTCCTGTAAAAGTTTAACCAGGATTTGCCATCCAAACCGGGCTAAATCTCCGGTTGCCATTAAATCATAATAATCGTAAGACAAACCCGTTTCTTTAAAGTGGGCAAGTAAAGTGTCAAAAGCTGCAGGAGCCATAGCCCCACCCATGTCCGAAGGATCAAACATACCGTAATCCAACGCTTTGCCCACCGTAACCCGGGGAATTTTAATTTTGCCTTCTCCTTCCCCCAAAACCACCGCGGCCGCACCGGTAACCGTCCACTGGGATGTAGGCGTTTTCTGAACCCCCTGTTCTGTAGGATTACGGTACTGCCGTTCAACGGTGGCGTAATGACTGGAAACACCCACCAGTACTTTTTTGGCAAAACCACCGGCTATTAACATAGCCCCCAGGATTAGTCCTTCGTAAAAAGTAGCACAAGCATTATATAATCCAAAAAATGGAATCCCCAAACTTTTTGCAACAAAATTAGCCGAAATAATTTGGTTTAATAAGTCCCCGGCCAAAAAAAAGTCCACTTCTTCCTTTTTAACAGAAGCTTTTTGTAAAGCCATTTCGACTACTTCCAAAAACATTTTTTGCTCCGCTTTCTCCCAGGTATCCTCATAATAATAAAGGTTGTTAATAATCTTATCAAAATAGGTAGCCAGGGGGCCTTCCCCTTCTTTTGGTCCAGCTATAGTTGCATAACCCAATACTACCGGCGGATTAGCAAATTCCCGGGTTTGCCTCATAATTTTCCCAGCCCCCTTAAAATAATTGCCACAATAAGAGAGCTAAGTACCCCGTAAATAATAACCGGACCGGCTACGGTAAATAGTTTCGCCCCAACACCGAGAACCAAGCCTTCCTGTTTATGTTCCAAAGCCGGCGATACCATGGAGTTCGCAAAGCCGGTAATGGGAACGATTAAGCCGGCACCAAAAATCCGCACCAAATCATCATAAATCCCGGTACCCGTTAAAATTGCCGAGATTAAGATAAACACCACACTTACAACGGTGTAACCGTCTTTTTCCGATATGCCGTAGCCTCTTAAAAAATGAAACAAAACTTCTCCTAAAAGACAAACAAAGCCCCCCATTAAAAAAGCCAATAAGCAGTTTTTTAGTACCGGCGGCTTAGGTTTAATTTTTTCTACAGTTTTTTGATACTCATTTTTATCAATAGCCATCACATTTTCACCTCAAAATATAATTTTCCCCTTAAAAAATAAAAAAATAACGGAGGAAAACCTCCGTTATTCCACATAAGCAACTTTTACATTGGCCTTATATTCTACTACCCGTCCGCCTTCCACATTAGCGGTAAAATTTAAAATTTCTACTCCGGTTACCGTCCCCAGGGACCGCGATGCTTCATTTACTGCGGTTTGTACCGCATCCTTCCAGCCGGTTGGTGATTCTCCCACTAATTCGGCTACTTTTACATGCATTGCTGATTCCTCCTTAAAAAATTTTTTTCCATTTATTAAAATGAACCCTGGACCGGCTATTTATTAAGGTAATATTTTATTGTTTTGTTATTTTTTGTATTTTAGGGAAATAAATTTAACTCTCGTTCAGGTACCGTTTTAATTTTAAGAGGGCCTGTCTTTCAAGCCTTGAAACCTGTACCTGGGAAATTCCGAGAGTTCTGGCAATCTCCATTTGGGTTTTTTCTTTAAAAAAGCGGTTAATTAAAATATACCGCTCCCGCGGTTCTAACTTGCTTAGCACTTCTTTTATTGAGATATTTTCTAAAAGGGTTTGTTCTTCATCACCCTCCTGCTTAATCTGATCTAACAGGTATATCGGGTCTCCATCATCCTGATGAACCGTTTCAAAAAGTGAAGCCAAGCTCTGTCCCGCTTCTAATGCTTCAACAATCGCCTCCCGCGAGTAACCAAGAGTTTCTTCCAGTTCGGCAATTGTAGGTTCCCGGCCTAACTTTACGGTAAGCGCTTCTTTTTCTTTTAAAATCTTTACCCCCAGTTCTTTGGTAGAACGACTAATCCGGATAGCCTGGTCATCTCTAAGAAAACGACGAATTTCCCCCACAATCATGGGAACCGCATACGTGGAAAACTTCACCTGTTGTTTTAAATCAAATTTATCAATGGCTTTAATTAGCCCAATCGTCCCAATTTGAAACAGATCTTCAACTTCGTAGCCTCGGTGTAAAAAACGTTCCACCACTTTAAAGACCAATTTTAAATTACAATTGATAAGTTTTTCCCGGGCAGCCACATCTCCCTTTTGGGCTTTTTCTATTAATTCTTTTATTTCCTGTTCACCGAGCCTTGGGAAGCGGGGTAAATTCATAGAAGAAAAACGAAAGTTCACACGGTTCTGTTATCTTTTAAAATTCTTTTAAATAAAATCACTTTTGTCCCCCGCTCCATAGGCACGATTTCCACCCGATCCATTAAACTCTGCATAAAGAGAAAGCCCAAACCCGGATGCTCATCCTCCGGGTCCAATACCATTTTTTCCCTGATTTTTTCCCGTTCAATACCTTTGCCAAAATCTATTACTTCAATATACATCCCCTCCTCGGTAAAATAACCATTAACCTTTATTTCTCCTGGATTATTACCGTAGCCGTGAACGATGCTATTGGTAACCGCCTCGGATACCGCAACTTTAATATCGTCCAAGTCGGGAAGGGTTAAATCCTTCTGGGCAGCAAAAGCCGCCACCACAATCCGTACCAAACCGATATTTTCTTTTAAGGCGGGAATCGTCAGGTTAAAATAATTATGCTTCATAAGCTTTTTCCTCCCAAACTTCCTCTTCCCGGGAAATTCCTTTCATAATCCGGAAAAAACCGGAAAGTTCTAAGATCTTTTTAATCTTTTCATTGGTTGAAGCTAAATATACCCTGCCCCCAAGACTTCTTATTTTTTTAAACCGTCCCAGGATCACCCCAAGTCCGGAGCTATCGATAAAGTCAACGTTCTTTAAATTAAAGACAATATCTTTTACCGGGTAATTTTCAATTATTTCATCAACTTCCCGGCGCAGCCGGTCTGCCTCCTTTAAATCTACCTCTCCGGTTATCCGAACAAATAACACCTTATTTTTAACTTCCTTTTCCACTTCCAAAAAAATCCCCCCAAAAATGTGTTTCAAAACAATAATTCTATATAAATCCAGATTTTTCCTGCAAGAAGTTTTAAAAAAATAAGTAGCAAAAAGCTACTCAAAAGTTAAAAGGCTTTTTAAAAATCGCCCGATGGCAAAATCGAGTCGAGCTTTTAAACAATCCTCTAAAGACTTAAGGGGAGCTCTGCCGATTATCTTTGTCCCATCATAAATAACAACCTCACCCATTACCTGACCGTTCTTTACCGGAGCCGTAATTTTTTCCGGAAGTTTTAATTCATAACGGGGATTTATTTTTTTCCCTTTTTCTTCAACTAACAGTACCGGCGCTCCGGGGCCAACCAGTATTTGTTCCTTTTCTCCCTTTACCACTTTAACTTTAACAGAAAACTTTTCAGCTAATATCGGGTACGCCTTAAAATTGGCATAACCGTAGTTGTAAAGCTTTATCGATTCGGTAAAGTGGCCTTTTTTGACCGGGCAACCCAAAACCACGGCAATTAAACGAAGATCGTCACGACTTGCCGTAGAAGCCAAACAATAACCCGCCTCTTCCGTCCAGCCGGTTTTTCCGGCGTCTACCCCGCGGTAGTACCAGAGCAGTTTATTGGTATTAAAGCGGCGGGTTTCACCACCCCTTAACGTAAACTCTTTAATCTGGCTAAGTTCCAAAAAGAGCGGATGCTTAATCGCTTCTCTTAATAAAATAGCCAGGTCATAGCAGGTGCTGTAATGGTTAGGATCATCAAAACCGTAGCTGTTAACAAAATGGGTATTGGTCATGCCGAGCTCTTCCGCTTTTTTGTTCATTTCTTCCACGAAAGCCTGTTCGTTCCCCGCCACCGTTTCGGCGACCGCGACACAGGCATCGTTGGCCGAAGCAACTGCCACGGCCATTAAGAGGTCTTTAAAGGAAAACTCTTCCCCGGCATACATGTAAAGCTGGGACCCACCCATGGACGCAGCTTCTTCGCTAACCTTTACTATATCCTCCAGGTTGACTTTCCCTTTTTCAACCGCTTCAATGGCTAAAAGCAACGTCATTAATTTTGTCACACTGGCAATGGGCAGTTTTTTATGAATTTCTTTTTCGTATAAAATTTTACCGGTATAAGGTTCCATTAAAATTGCCGCCCTGGCGTTAATTTCCAGAGGAGCTGCTAAAGCGTTAGTAGTAAGTCCAAGGCCTAACACCAGTAAAAGGTAAATTATAAGCCTTTTGGGCATAAAAATTCCCCCCTCTTGTCCCTATTTCACCAATAGTATATTTGAGGGAGGAAAGGTTTATGCACTTTTCTTTTATTTTCTTATTTCGCCCCAAAAACTTTGACCTATTCCCGGTTCCAAACCAAAAATCTCTTCTAAAGTTGCCGCTACATCGGCAAAGGTTTCCCGGGTACCCAGGTTTACATCTTCTTTAATACTGTGACCATAAACTAAAAGCGGTACATACTCACGGGAATGGTCGGTACTGGGAGTTGTAGGGTCACAGCCGTGGTCGGCGGTAATTATCAATAAATCATCTTCTCTTAGTTTTTCCATAATCTTGGGAAGATAGGAATCAAATTGTTTTAAAGCTTCATAATAACCTTCGGCATTATTTCTATGCCCGTACACCATATCAAAATCTACCAGGTTGGTAAATAATAGACCCGTAAAATCTTTATATAGAAGGTTAACGGTTTTTACAAGGCCATCTTCGTTATTTTTGGTAGATTCATGCCAGGTAAGTCCCCGTCCGGCAAAAATGTCGTAAATCTTGCCTACTCCCAGGACCTCATACCCCTGCTCCACTAATTTATCTAAGACGGTTTTCCCCGTTGGCTCCAAAGAATAATCGTGGCGGTTGGCGGTTCTTTTAAAGTTTCCGGGAGTGCCTGTAAACGGCCGGGCAATCACTCGCCCCACCGCATGCTCGCCGGTAAGAAGTCCGCGGGCAATCTTACACATTTTGTATAATTCTTCCAGGGGTATAACTTCTTCATGGGCGGCTATCTGGAAGACACTGTCCGCCGACGTATAAACAATAGGATAGCCGGTCCGCATATGTTCCTCGCCCAATTCTTCAATAATAGCAGTACCGGAAGCGGGTTTATTACCTAATGTTTTCCGGCCAATGGCCTCTTCAAAGCGCTTGATTAAATCTTCCGGAAACCCGTTAGGATATACCGGAAAAGGCTTTTCCAAGATCAGTCCGCAAATCTCCCAATGGCCGGTAGTGGTATCTTTGCCGGGAGACTTTTCTCCCATTTTACCGTATGCCCCAAGAGCTTTAATATCACCTTTTAGTCCCAAAATAGGATGGATTTTACCAAGTCCAAGTTTTTCTAAGTTTGGAAGCTCAAACCCCCCCACCTTTTTTGCGGTATTGGCAAGGGTATTGCTGCCTTCATCACCGTAAAGGTGGGCATCGGGTAGTTCTCCAATGCCAACGCTGTCCAAAACTATTAACACTACTCTTTTCACCTTAATACCTCCTAAGCTCGTGGATGTGCTTTACGAAATACCTCTCGCAGTTTTCTCGTAGTTAAGTGGGTATAAATTTGCGTCGTTTCTATAAAACTGTGACCAAGGAGTTCCTGAACAATTCTTAAATCCGCACCGTTTTCCAGGAGATGAGTGGCAAAAGAATGGCGGATTAAATGGGGGGTCAAGTTTTTTACTATTCCAGCTTTTTGCCCGTATCTTTTTAGCATTTTCCAGAATCCCTGACGGGTAAAACCACTGCCCTTCCGGGTAATAAAAAGCTTTAAAGAGTTGCTTTTCCGCTTAGCTCTCAGGGCTAAATACTGGTTTAAGTAGTGGGCTGCTACTTCTCCAAAGGGAACAATCCGCATCTTTGCTCCTTTACCCAAGATTTTAACATATCTCTCGTCCAAATATAAGTTAGGTAGTTCAAGATTCACTAACTCCGACACCCTAAGCCCGGTGGCATAAAGCAGTTCTAACATTGCCCGGTCTCTCACCCCTTCCCAGGTAGAAAGGTCGGGGGCTTTTAGAAGCAAATCAATTTCTTCGTAACTTAAGATTTCCGGTAATTTTAACCCAAGTTTAGGCCCGTCCACATCCAAAGCAGGATTTTCCCCGACAATCTTTTCCCGAAGTAAATATTTATAAAAACTTCGGATTGCAGCAAGATTTCTCGCTACACTTGCCGGTTTTAGCTTCCGGGCTAAATCCTGCAAATAAAGTTTAATATCCTTAGAAGTTGCGTCAATGATACTGATATTTCGTTTTTCCAAAAAAGAAACAAACTTCTCTAAATCCCGGCGGTAAGACAGGAGAGTGTTTAGAGAAAAGCCCTTTTCTAACAATAAATAATCGATAAAAAGGTCAAGCATCAAACCACCTTACTTTAAAAAGTAAAAAATTATTTTGGGAGATAAATAAGCTTCTATCGCCGCCGCTCCGTAAGCCGCAGCCGCAGCAAAAACCATTAAAACCACGTAACCGGCAAAAGTAAAGCCCAATTTTTTCTCTCTGCTAAAGTAAACCTTAAAAAGTTTTATGGCAAAAACTACCGTTCCTGAAGCCGCCAGCAATAAAGAAGGCAGATAAACAATGTTCTGGGGTAACAGGGCGGCCAGAGCCAAAAATACCCCTTTACCGGAATTCTGGGAAGCTAAAACCGCACCGGTAAAACCAAGCATAACTCCCCGGCTAAACACCACCGCAAAAGCCACCGGAAATCCAATTACCGAAAGCCCTAAAAGAAAAAGCAAAAGGTAAATGGAAAAAAGTTGACCGCTGGTGTAAGTAAAGACCGTTTCCGGATTATAACTTTGTCGTACGGTGTTCAGTAATTTAGCTGCCTCCTGCACCACTATTTCTTTTTCCTGCCTATCTAAAAGAATCGCTTCCCGGGCCCCCCACCCTACACCACAGAGAAAAAAAATAAACATCCCAAGATAAAGTAAAAAATATTTTTTTTGCGGCCAGGTGCTCAAAAACTCGTTTTCCCGCATTTTTTCACCCCATACCTTTTGAACAAGAGCTTAATAATAGGTATGAGGTAAAAAGCTTATCTATACCTTGCTAAGGCCAGGCGGTAGTAATAAAAAGCCCCTTCAACGTCTTCAATACTGCGCCCACTGGCTGCCACCAGGGCAACCCGTCCATGGTGATCTAAAGCATTTTTTATCCGGGCAAGACCTTTTTCCACCACCTCTTTGGTATTGCTTTTTACCGTTCGCGCTACAGTTACCGTAAAAACTTCGGGAGCACCGGCAGTAACCGCAGCATCAAAAGCAACCCCGCCGGAATCGGTTACCGCCACCACCACTTTTCCGTAAAAATCGGTTAGTTTAACCGTTTCTTTTCCTATATTAGGAACTACTTTTATTACCTGGCCACCAGCGGCATTAATCCCATCCACCACCGGCTGGATGCGCCTTTGCCTTTCTATCTCATCCCCCACCCGGGGTTCGGCGATAATGATAATACCGGTATCTGCTTTTACCGCCTGGATTCCGGCCTTTTTCCCGATTCCATAAGGATTTAGGGGTACCGGCGCCCGAAAGTTGGCAGGACTTGCTCCAAAGACAGCCGCAGCTCCTTCCTCTAAAACCCCCTCCAGAGTTGTGGACATATCGATAACGTCCACCACCGCTACCGCCATTCCCGCTTGACCACACCAGGCAGCCATACTGGCGTCGGAAGTAACCAGTAACTTAGCCATTTTTTTCAACCCTCTTTTGCATTTCTACCGCAAGAACCCCTCCAGCAGCGGCCGTTAAAAAGAACTCCCGGTCGCTGGTAAAATCCCTACCCATGGTAGATAGATTCTCCACCTCTTCAAGTAGAAGCTTATTTAAAAATTCTTCGGGAAAATAATGAACTTGCACCCTTTGGGAGAATGCTTTGGTCTGCTCTAAAAGGCGCTCTTTTTTCTTATAATCTTTTAACTCCGGTAGAGCCAGAAAAAAATCAACAAGGGCAATTTCGTTTATGACAGTGAGTGAATGGTGGCTTAAGCCAAAATGCCTTTCCCGGGGATCGGCAAAGGAGACCCTGGGTACCATGATAGGGCAACCTCCCAGGATTTTTACCGCATTTAGATACTCCCCTTGAG
Source organism: Carboxydothermus hydrogenoformans Z-2901 (assembly GCF_000012865.1). GTDB lineage: Bacteria > Bacillota > Z-2901 > Carboxydothermales > Carboxydothermaceae > Carboxydothermus > Carboxydothermus hydrogenoformans. Next base: position 1,758,429 of record NC_007503.1, read on the forward strand.
CCAGGGCGGTAGAACCCCATTTTGTACCGGTACCCACATTGCCCGGTCCCATGGCAATTACTGCTACATCGGCTTTTAGCGCTACTTTTGCCAAAATCAAGGCCGAATAAACGTTAACCGCCTCGATATCGCCGCCAAAGGCGTGGCCAAAGGTAATGGTTCCACAAATTAAACCCTTTTTCCTTAAATTTTTTACCGTTTTACTAAAAGCAATGGGCAGTGCCCCCTGGTCGCTCATAAGATAAGCAACTCTTAAATTCTTATTTTGGGAGTTAATCCCGGCAATTACCGGTAATAACTGGCTATGCAAACTGCAAACCACCACCGGCATTCCCTTTAAACTTTGGAAATTTTGGACAGCAGCGTGATAGGGACTGCCTTCCTCTTCCGCCGCCAGGCACTTTAACTGCAGCGGAGTATACCGAAGTTTAATAATATGCCCCGGTCCTTTCAGGCTTTGCCTGGGCCGGCTAAAATTGGCCACTACAAAATGAAAGCCGCCGGTTCCAAGTTTTAAGGTAACTGCCGTGGTGTTTAACAAAAGGCGGTCTCCTACCCGAACTTTTCCGGTAAGGTTAAGATAACATACGGCTTTTTCTAAACTTCCTTCCACATCCACCAATAATTCCTGAGTTTCTTCATCTTCAGCCAAAATCTCTATGGCCTTGCCTTCTTTAAGTTCAATCATCTTAAGCCTCCGTCCGTTCATCAATTCACCAATATTATAAACTTATTTAGGATAAAGAACAAATTGACAAAAAAAGAGGAGATTAACTCCCCCCTTACTCTTCATAAATTAACCCGCCATCACTGCAATAGGCCAAACACCGCCGGCAGTTCCAGCAGCGGTCGTATTTTATAAAAATTTTTATTTCTTTTTGATCAAAATTTAAGGCCCCGGGAACACAGGATGATACCGCCCGGCAATTGGTTAAATGAGCACATTTCCGGCAGAGTTCATTTTTCACTTTAACTGGCATTTTCCTAACCCCCGACTTCTTTTACAACTTCTAAAAAAGCCTCCACAACTTGCGGGTCAAACTGTTTGCCCTTTTGTTTTATAATTTCGGCGATAGCTTCCTCTTTTGTTAGTGCCTTGCGGTAAGAACGGTCGGACGTCATCGCCTCAAAAGCATCGGCCACCGCCAGCACTCTTGCTTCCAAAGGTATTTCTTCCCCTTTAAGCCTTGCCGGATAGCCAGTTCCATCATACCATTCGTGGTGGTGGTAAATGATTTCAATAATATCCTGCATTTGCTCAATGGGTTTAATTATTTCCACACCAATTCCCGGATGGTTTTGGATTTCTCGATATTCTTCGGGCAATAGTTTACCGGGCTTATTTAATATTTTTTCAGAAATCCCGATTTTGCCAATATCATGCAAAAGTGCAGCTTTCCTGAGTTTTTCCAGGCGCTCCAGCGAAAAGCCCAACTTTTTCCCAATTTTTTCGGCAATAGCAGTAACCCGCAGGGAATGGCCGGCAGTATAAGAGTCCTTGGCTTCAATGGCCATTACTAAAGCCTGAGTAATACTAAAGCAAAGCTCTTTGGATTGTTCATAAAGACGAACAATTGACATTTGTGACGCCAAATAACCGCAAAATATCGTTAAGTAATCGAGGTTTTTAAACTCCCCGTTACCGTATAAATTTAAAAACCCAATCCTTTGCTCTTTTCCGGCTAAACAAACAGTATAAACTTTCTGGTAGTTTTTCTCAAAAGTTAATTTAGTAAAACTTTCACCGGTAATAATCGCCTCACAATTTTCAGCAGAAATAAGCGAAGAAAGAATTTCCGCAGGGAGGACCCACGGAAGATCTTTTTTTTCGATACCAAATACCGCTATGGGGTGAAGGTTTTTCCGCCTTTCATCCAAAACCCAGACTATCCCCGCCAAAGCACCACTAATGTTTACCGCCATTTTTAATCCAAAATCAGCAAGCTCTTTTAAATCCTGTATTTGGGCAATCTTCTGGGTTTTAGCTGTCAAATCCCGAAGTTTAGAAATTTCCTCAAGATATAACTTTTTTAACCGGTAATTTTCCCAGTATACCACCGCCACCCCAATAACCATGACAAAAAGAAAACCAGCTTTAAACAAGAAATCAAACCACTTAACTTCAGGGTCTAAGTAGCAAACGATAAAATACATAGCAGTACTAACGGTGGCAGTTAATAAGCCAAACTGCGGACCATAATAAAAGGTGTGAATAGCCACCAGCAGCACATAACCAAAATAAAATAAACTATGACCGAGACCGGTGTAATAAATTAGTGCTGTTAACAGCAAACAATCCAGCCAAAAAGAAACTTTATAACCAAAATCTCTTTTTTCTGGTTTTTTTAACAAATATGCATACAAAACAATAGAATAAATAACAGCAATTAGAAAAATAAGAAAAGCTTTTTTATTAATTGGCTCCGAGTTAAAAAGAAAAAAAAGCAAAGCTCCTACCAGGGCAAGAAAGCGCAAACGGTGAAAATCACCGATTATTTGGTCCACCATAAAATACACTCCAGCTACCTTTTAATTAACTGTTTCGACATGATTTGCCCGTTTTCCTGCATCCTCGTATCCCCGCCAAAAAGCTTTTTCGTTTAAGGGATAAACACCTTTTGGTCCAAATATTTCTTTTAAAACCCCTGATATAGTTTCAGTCTTTACTATCGAAGTTAATGCTATTAATGCTCCCAGAAGATAAATATTTACCGCTTTCATGCTCCCCAGTTCCAAACATGCCTGGTTTGCCGGCAAAAAAACCTGCTTTACCGGACCGGAAAGTTCAACATCCACTAAATCGGAGTTAACTATCACAATACCTCCGGGTACTGTTCTGGGTAAAAACTTTAAATACGAAGGCTTATTAAACGCCACCAGCACTTCCGGTTCAAAAACCAGGGGACTTACCACTTCCCCTTCCTCTTCTATTACCACCGCACAGTTAGCAGTTCCTCCCCGCATTTCCGGACCATAAGCGGGAAGCCAGGATACTCCTTTATTTTCTAAAAAGGCAGCTTTAGCCAGGATTTCCCCCATTAACAGCACTCCCTGACCGCCAAAACCAGCCATTAAAAAATTTTTCCCCATCACTCCACCCCCTCTTGCGGGGTTTTATATTCCCCGAGCGGGTAGTACGCTATCATTTTTTCATCTACCCATTTTAAGGCCTCAACCGGAGAAACCCCCCAGTTAGTTGGGCAGGCTGACAATACTTCTATAATGGAAAAGCCTAAGTTAGCTCTCTGTACCTTAAAAGCTTTTCTTAAGGCTTTTTTGGCTTCTAAGATGCGCTTAGGGGTATTTAAAGCCACCCGGGCCGCATACGCTACACCATCTAAAACGCTTAACATCTCCACCATTTTTACCGGATAGCCCTGATGGGCAGGGTTTCGACCTTCGGGGGTGGTGGTAGTTTTTTGCCCGGTAAGGGTTGTAGGAGCCATTTGCCCTCCGGTCATCCCGTAAACGGCATTATTGATAAAAATTGCCGTAATTTTCTCCCCCCGGGCTGCGGCATGAACTATTTCCCCGGTACCAATCGCAGCCAGGTCCCCATCCCCCTGATAAGTAAACACCAGCCGGTCAGGCTTTACCCTTTTAACTCCAGTAGCCACCGCCGGAGCTCGCCCGTGGGCCGCTGCCACCCAGTCAATATCTATATAATCATAAATAAAAACACTGCAACCTACCGAACTTACCCCGATGGTTTCTTCGGGATTAAATTCCTCTAACACTTCCGCCAAAAGCCGGTGCATAATACCGTGATGGCATCCGGGACAGTAATGAAAATTTTTTTCGGTCAAAAGGGCCGGACGCTTAAACATTTATTCCACCTCCCGGGCCAGGGCTAATACTTTTTCCAAAACTTCTTTGCTTTCGGGTACCATACCTCCCGTTCTGCCAAAAAACTCTACGTCAATTCTTCCATTAACCGCCAGGCGCACATCTTCCACCATCTGTCCGCCGCTCATCTCCACCGTTAATATTTTTTTAGCTACTGGAATATTGGCCGCAGTAAAAGCTTTCCTGGGAAAGGGCCAGAGGGTAATAGGTCGAATCAAGCCAGCCTTAATTCCCCGCTCCCGTACTTTCAGCACCACACTTTTCGCAATGCGCGCCATCGTGCCAAAACTTACTAAGATAATTTGGGCATCTTCCACTAAAAAATTTTCATGTAATGGCTCACTTTCTTCAATTTGCCGGTATTTGGCAAATTGCTGTTCTAAATGCTTTTCATTTTCTTCCGGAACGATATAGAGGGAATTTATTATCCTTCTGGTCTTATCATCCCGCTCAATTTTCCCGGTAGCCGCCCAGGGTTTGGGCGGCGGGTTTATTTCCTTTAAAGGCGGCAGTTCTACCGGCTCCATTACCTGCCCCAAGATTCCATCTCCCAGAACCATCACCGGCATGCGGTATTTATCCGCTAAATCAAAGGCTTTCTCCATTAAAGTAAAAATTTCCGCCACATTGGCCGGTGCTAAAACAATAACCCGGTAATCCCCATGTCCCCCACCCTTTACAGCCTGGAAATAATCGGCCTGGGTAGGAGCAATATTGCCCAGCCCCGGACCTCCCCGCATAATATTGACGATAACCGCCGGAAGCTCGGCTCCCGCTAAATAGGAAATCCCCTCCTGCATTAAGCTAATCCCCGGTCCCGAAGAAGACGTCATCACCCTGGCTCCGGCGGCAGCCGCTCCATAAACCATGTTAATTGCCGCTACTTCACTTTCCGCCTGTAAAAACACCCCTCCCACTTCCGGTAGCCTTTGGGCTAAATAATGGGGTACCTCACTTTGGGGGGTAATGGGATAACCAAAAAAATAACGGCAACCGGCCCGGACCGCAGCTTCGGCAAACGCTTCATTCCCCTTCATCAACACTTTCATTTTTTGTTCACCTCCACCGTCAAAGCCGCATCGGGACAGACCAGGTAACAAAAACCGCATTCCCGGCAGTTTTCGGGATTTACCACTTCTACAGGGTTATAACCTAACAAATTAATCTCCCGGGAAACCCCCAGGACCTTGGCCGGACAAATATTAATACAAAGTCCGCAACTTTTACAGTACTCCTTAGAAACAACTACACCCAACTTGCTCCCCCCCTCTTTATCTTAAAAGAAAAAGCGGTCCCCATAACCGCTTTTTTAAAATTTTTGTACTTATTCGACTTTTTTGGCAGAAATCCTTCTTACCTTCCCAGTTCATCAAGGTAGCTTAATACCCGATTATTTTTAATAATTTCCGTCAGTGAATATTTTTCCGTAAAAAGGTGAAACAAAATCAAAAAAACCACAACTCCAACTTTTACTTTAAAAGAAAAAAGGAGCACTCCCGAATAACCTAAAATAAATCCAAGCACATTGGAACCGGCATCTCCCATCATTACCTTGGCCTTTAAATCCAAAGGTAGGTAAGCGGAAATAATCCCTAAAGCCAAAAAGAGGAAAGTCACCGCCGGGTAATTAAAGTAACTAATTCCAATGATGAGGCCAATTAAGATAAACACCTTCCCCGCTCTTCCCGGACGAAGATCAAAAAGGTTCATAAAATTAATCCCCAGGACTATCAGTAAAAAATCTACGATAAAATACCAAAAAGGCTCTTTTACCGTCAACATCAAAGCTAAGAAAGCACCACCAATTGCTTTTAAAGCTCCGGTAGTAAGTTCGTGCTCAAAAATTAACTTTTTAAAATGACCTTTTAGCCCTTTGGCCCTGGCATCGCCCAAAAAATCATCGATAATCCCTAAAAAAGTCATGGTCGAAACCCCTGAATAAAACAAAAACCAGTAACTTCCCCGGGAAAAAATTAAGATTAGCGGTGCCACCAAAAGCATCACTAACAAAAAAACCACTCCCCCCGATTGGGGAATTAACTCACCGCGAAAATTTTGCCTTAAATGTCCTGTCTTGATTAGCAAGTTTAAAACGGGAGATATTGTCAGGCGAGTTACAATGTAGGCAACCACAAAAAATAAAACTTTCGTAAAGATTGGTTACACCCCCTATTTACTCCCAACCTTTCGTCTGATAATTTCTTTTAAAATATCGGCAAATTGTCTACCGCGATGAATAAAACCCTTTAAATCCCTCCCGGTCTCCCGGTGGGTCATTGGCACCGCCACTTCAACAATCCGGTAACCTTTTTTAAGAGCATCCACCGTCATCCCAAACTCCAAAGCATAACCTTCCGCCAGAGGAAGTAATCCTAAAAAGCTTTCCCGGGTAAAAGCCCTTTGTCCCGATAATACCGCTTCCACCACCTGTCCCGTAAAACTTTTTAATCCCCACCGAGTTAACCTTTTTACCAGGCCAAAGCCCCCTTTTTTCCTCGGAGCACCAAAACGCGCAATAACCATATCGGCTTCGCCGGTAAAAAGTGGAGTTAAAAGTTTTTCCGCATAGACTGCCGAATTTCCTAAATCTCCATCTAACAATAAAACAAAATCGCCGGTAAACTCCCTGGCTCCCGCTTCAATAGCTTTCCCCTTGCCAACATTCTGGGAAAGTTTAATAACTTTAGCTCCTGCCAAAACCGCCTCATTATAGGTGTTATCCGTGGAGCCGTCATCAACAACAATAACTTCTTCTACACCGGAAATTTTAAACGAAGCTTTTACGGTTTCCCCGATTCTTCCTTCCTCATTATAAGCTGGAATGATTACCGAAACTTTTTTCCCCATATTTTCCCCCTTACTGCCCCATGGGCGGTATTAACCTTTTGGCAGTGCTTTTAATGCCGTAATCTCCCTTTACTCCCAGTAAACCATAAACTAAACTTAACTGTCCCGAAGGCAGGTCCAAATCATCTATTGTCGTAATTCTTTCCTTCTGGTAAAACTTAATATAGGACTTTTCAACGTTGCTGTACTCTCCCCCAATTACCACCGGTACAGTCTTTAAAAACTTAATAAGCGGAAGGTCAAGATAGTTCACCAAATCACTTTCATTTAGACCGCCACCGATAACCACCACACCATCTAAAGGCACTCCATATTTCCCGGTTATTTTTAAAGCATCGGTTTTGGCTAAAGTTAAAAGGGTCGAACCGTCTCCCGGAGTTAAAAGATTCTTCCCCACTTCCAGGGCAAATTTGGTGTAGAATTCTTTTTTATCCTTGGTTTGCCATTTCATCTGGCTTTTAATATAATCTATATCCGCAGGATTGGTAAGTTCCTCCGGTATAATTTCAGTAACACTGACAATTTCCGCTCCCGCCTTTTTTAAAACTTCTTTTACCTCATCGTTTAGGCCGTAATAGCCGGTTACAACAATCGCCACTTTTTTGCCGGTTAATTTGCCCTTAATCAGCACGGGTAAGGTTTCTTCCTGATATTGTTTTAAAACTTTATTGGTTACTTCCAACTCTTCATTTAGAGCTTCCAGCTCATCATTTTTTTTCTTAAGTTCGTCCAAGCGTTTTTCAATCCCCAGGGTAAGTTGCTTTTGCTGCTTTAAAATTGCTTCACCAATTCGGTTATCATATCCTAAGGAAGTTCCGATAAAAATTCCCAGGCCCAAAGCTAAAAATACCGCTATTAACGACGCAATGTGGTATTTAAAATCTATAATCATAACAAAATCGCCTCCAATACTATATTCCAAATAAAAGCTTGAGCTGAATTAACAAAACCCGGAATAAATTTCTGGTAACCGGCGACACAGCTAAAATAATTAAAACAGGAATTAAAGCCGCAACAATCAGGTGGAGTAAATATCTTGCTTTCAAGCGACTTTTGTACAGTTTATTAACCCCTTTGGCATCCACAAGTTTAGCGCCCACAAGTAAGCGCACCAAAAAAGTACTACCCATTCCTTTGCGCCCCTTCTCTAAAAAATCAAAAAGATTGGAATGGGTTCCCACCGCGACAATTAATTCCGCACCTTTTTCATACGCTAACAGCATGGCTATATCTTCCGATGTTCCCGGAGCTGGATAAATTTTAGCGTTAAGTCCTAAATCCCGAAGTCGTTTTAAACCCGGCGCTTCACCGTTCGGATAAGCATGGACGATAATTTCTGCCCCGCATTTTAACGTTTCATCGCTAACGCTATCCATATCTCCAATAATAATGTCCGGACAGTAACCCGCTTCCCTTAAAGCATCCGCCCCACCATCAACTCCAATTAAAACGGGTCTGACTTCATTTATATATATGCGGATAGCTTTTAAATCCTCCTGATAATTATGGCCCCGAACCACAATCAAGGCGTGCCTTCCCCGAAAATCAGTTTTTATCGGCGGAGGCGGATACTGTCCTAAAACAAGCCCCGTCTCCTTTTGGGCATAATGTAAGGTATTTTCGATAAAGGCCAACATGGTTTCTCCTAAATTTTCCTTGGTAGCTTCCATTTTAGCTTTGATTTTTTCTTCATTTAAAACCGTGCCTTCGCCCAAAAACTCGTCATTTCTATAAATTTTCCCATCCCTAATAATTAAAAAATCGCCTTCGTTTAAAATCTCAAAAAGTTTTTGGGGAGCCTCATCAATAAGGATAATCCCATTTTGCACAAGTAAAAGCGGCCCAATGTTGGGGTATTTACCGCTAATGGATTGAGCGCAGTTAATAACTGCCTTTACCTTCTTTTCAATGAGGCCACGGGCCGCTACCTCATCAATATCCTGGTGGTCAATAACGGCTATTTGACCCGGTTTTAAGCGTTTTACTAAATTTTTCGTTTTTTTGTCTAAAAGGGCTACGCCCTTGATTTCCATTTGTTGCCACCCCAAGATACTTTTTTCCTTCCTATTATAGCACAGTAAAAAACGCCAGGAAACCTGGCGCTTACCGTAAAACTTATTATTAACTAACCTTGGCTTCTAAACGCAAACGGTCGGCAATTATAGCAATAAACTCGGAATTAGTAGGTTTACCCCGTTCGACATCAATAGTATAACCAAAATACTTGTTAATTAACTCAATATTCCCTCGATCCCAGGCCAGTTCAATGGCATGGCGGGTGGCCCTCTCTACACGGCTGGGAGTGGTATGATACTTTTGAGCAATCATGGGATATAACTCCTTGGTTATTGCCCCTAAAAGATTCACTTCTTTCGTAACCATTAAAATGGCGTCCCTTAAATAATGATAACCCTTAATATGGGCCGGTACACCCATTTCATGGATGATATTGGTTACCAATAACTCCAGATTTTTTGTTTTGGGTAATTGGGACGAAAGAACGGAAGTTGTATTGGAAGCAGTTATTGGTTTGCTGGCAACCGTACCCTGCGCTAACTGTCTTATGCGCGCAGCTAAAACCGAAAAATCAAAAGGTTTTAAAATATAATAATCAGCACCTAACTCCACCGCTTTTTGCGTTATTGATTCCTGGCCAAAAGCGGTGAGCAAAATTACTTTAGGTCTATCTTCAAATTCGGTAAGTTTTTCCAGCACGCCGATCCCGTCCAAATGGGGCATAATAATATCAAGAACTACAATATCAGGTTTTTGCTGGGCAATTACCTCTAACCCATCAACGCCATTATGGGCTATTCCAGCAAGGAAAAAATCTTCCTGCTGGTTTATAAATTCTTTTAAAAGCTCACAAAACTCCCGGTTGTCATCAATGATGACAATTCTAATTGGATCCACTTCCCCCGCCTCCTAATAATTTCCTTTTTATTGCCTAAAATACATTTCGACGGTATAAATCTTTTTCCTGCTATTGACAAAATATTTTTTTCCGAAAAATAGCGACAGTATTTTACAAAAGAAAAAGTAGAGTTAAGCACCCAGAAGTTATTACTATTATACACTTCTTTTAACATGTTTTCTATAAGAATACCATAACCTTTGCTGCTATCACTTAAAAACACGTGGGTCACTACCCCTATAAACTTGCCTTCTTTAATTATCGGCGAACCGCTCATTCCCTGGACAATCCCGCCGGTTAGGCTTAACAGCCGGGGATCTTTTATCCTTAAGATTAAGTTTCGACCATCTTTTTGATACGGTCTCACTTTTTCGACATAAACGGTAAATTTCTCTATTTTTTCTCCCTTTACAACCGTATAAATTTCCGCAGGCCCAGGTTTGACTTCCTCCTTAAAAGCAATCGGCACCGGTTTTGGAAAATAAGGATTTATTATTTCCTGGCTTGCTTTGCCAAAGATCCCGAATCGGTTATTTAAATACACGGTGCCTACAATGTTTTTATGGATAAATTTTCCAATTTTTTCCCCCGGCTGTCCTCTTCGGCTGGGATAAATTGCTTGAATTTTGGCCTCGACAATTTTTCCCTGCTGTACCGGAAAAACTTTGCCGGTATCCGGATCAATAATAGTATGGCCTAGAGCCCCAAAGGTTTTGTCCTGCGGGTTATAGTAAGACAGGGTCCCCAGTCCTGCAATATTGTCACGAATAAATACGCCAATGCGCCAGCGTTTTTCCTCATCACTATATACCGGATTTATTTCCCGCTTAAACGTTTCTTTTCCCCGTTTAATAGTTAAAGTAATTTTTTGTCCCCCCAGATGATTAATTAAATTTTTTAATTCAAATTCATGATTAACCGGAAGGTCGTTAACCTTAAAAATTAGGTCCCCTTCTTTGAGCTTTGCTTCCCGGGCTGGATTTATTTCGCCATCTTTGGTTTTTACGTCGGAAAAACCAACCACCATAACGCCAGGGGTTTTAAGATAAACCCCTATACTTTGCCCTCCGGGTACAAGATATTTTATGGGAATCTTTTTTTCGGAATTTTCTTTAATGGTGATTAAGCCCAATAATTTTACTTCAAGACAATTTTCTTTAGCTTTTGCCAGATTTGGTTGTTCCGGAAGGCTACTTAATTGTACACAGGTGCTTAAAACTCCTAACAGCAAAATAAAGACAATTACCAGCCATTTATCACGATATTTTTCTTTTATCAATGGATATCACCCCATTTCATCGAGTTTTTTTGTTAATTTTATTTTTTCTCTTGTTTTCGTCGTTATGTTGTTATTTTTCTGGAGTGATATCCAAAAAAAAAAAAAAAAATAGCGGTAATAACCGCTATTTTCCTTTTTTGAGAATTTTTTCAGCCATTTCTAAATTTAGCGCTTCTATCTCCTTTTCGCCCAGCATTCGGGCAATTTCCCATTTTCTTTCCTCAAAAGTTAGTTTTTTCACCCGTGTTTCCGTACGTTCCTCGCTCACTATCTTTTCCACAACAAAATGGGTATCCGCAAAACCGGCAATAATTGGGGAATGGGTAACTAAGAGTACCTGGTGATTTGACGATAACTTTTTTAATTTTTCGCCAACCACTTCGATAATACTACCCCCAAGACCGGATTCAATCTCGTCAAAAATGAGAGTTTCATGCTCGTCTACCTGGTTAAAGTACAGCTTAAAGGAAAGTAACAGGCGGGATAACTCTCCTCCCGAGGCAATTCTGGCCAGGGGTTTTAAATCTTCACCGGGATTGGGAAGAAAATAAAACTGAATAGCTTCATCCCCGCGCGGACCGGGGGATGCGTCGGTAAAAACAACTTTTATTTGAGCATGCGGCATTAAAAGCTCTCTTAAATGCTGCGCAATGCTTTCTTCGAGCTTAACCGCAAGCTTTCTTCGATATTCTTTAACCAGGGAATTTATTTTATAATAGTTTTCCCGCAATTTTACGGCCTTTTCCTGATAAAAAGCTTTATTTTCTTCAATTTCGCTTAAATTTTGGTATTCTTGCCGCGCCTTTTCCAAAAAATTCAAAACATCCTTCAGGGTAGGCCCGTACTTTTTCTTTAATAACTCGTAACGATAGAGCCTTTCTTCAACCTCATCGGGATTAACGGATTGATTCTCCATATCGTCCAAGTAAGTTTTTAGATCCAAAGCCGCTTCTTCTAAAAGAAGGGTAGCTTCCTCGACTTTTTTTGAAATTTCCTCGGTAAAAGCGTCAAAACGGGCCGCCTCTTTTAAATCCTTGATGATTCTTCCCAACCGGTCAACAATTCCCGGTTCATTTTCGCCGTAAATTTCCCGATAGGCATTGCCAATAAGTCCATAAAGCTTTTCCTGGTTTAAAAGCCTATTGTGTAAAAGCTTGAGCTGTTCTTCTTCTTCAAAAGAAGGGTTGATTTTTTCTATTTCATTAATGCAAAACTTTAAATAATCGATTCTTTTTAACCGCTCCATTTCCTGGGAAGTTATTTCCTCGTACTGTTTTTCCGCCTCCACCCACGCTTCATAGGCCTCTTTTAGCTGTTTACACCACCGCTGAAATTCCTCATTACCCGTACGGTCTAAAAGCTTTAAGTGGTAAGAAGGAGCAAGAAGCATTTGCTGCTCATGCTGGGTCATAACATCAATTAACCCCAAAGTCACTTCCCGGTATAACGTTAACGGAACCACTGTGCCGTTAATCCGGGCAACCGACTTACCGTCCGCCGTAATTTCCCGGGAAAAAATGTTCACCTCATCGGCAGGCAAACCGTACTCCCGAAGTTTCCGGCAAAGCTTTTCCGACTCAAAGGTTGCGGTTAAAAGGGCTTTACCCGTCCCTTTTCTCACCATATCCCCGCGGGCTTTCTGTCCTAAAAGTAAAAGTAGCGCATCAATTAGCATCGACTTTCCGGCCCCGGTTTCACCGGTAAGAACATTTAAGCCCGGGGTAAATTCCATATTTACCCGCTCGATCAACCCAAAATTCTCCACCGTCAAAGCTAAAAGCATATCATCACCTAAGTCAAAAATTCGTCAAATCTCGCTAAGATTTTGGGAACCTGTTCCCGATCCCGAGCAATTATTAAAATAGTATCATCCCCGGCAATAGTCCCAAGAATTTCCGGAAATGCTACCTGGTCAATAGCACTGGCTACTCCCTGGGCTGCACCGGGTAAGGTCTTAATAACTATGAGGTTTTCACTTTGGTCATAACTGCTTACCGCATCGGCAAAAAGTCTTTTTAAACGTTCAATAGACGCAGCGGATACAGTTTTTTGCGGCAGAGCATACCGATAGCTGTCCTTTTGAAAGGGAATTTTAACCAAGCCCAGTTCCTTTATGTCCCGACTAACGGTAGCCTGAGTTACATCGAAACCGGCCTCTTTTAAAGCTTCCGCTAACTCTTCCTGGGTTCTTATTACTTTCTGTTCTACAAGTTCAAGAATTTTTTTCTGACGGCGAATTTTCAACCGTACTCCTCCTTTTCCCAATTATATAAAGCTTAGGATAAGTTTGGGGTCGATTTAAAAATTCATGCTTAATCACATACCCTTCGCGGTCGGGAATTTTTTGCGAAAACTCCTCTATCACCATCCTTTCCTCCTCCCCGCCCGCATGGCCCACATACACGGTAACCGTTATTATTCCTCCGGGAAGTAATAACTTGTAACATTCGGCAAGGCCGGTGATAGTGGTAGACGGTTTTGTAACTATGCTTTTATCTCCTCCGGGAAGATAGCCTAAATTAAAAACCGCAGCTTTTATGGGAACCCGAACATACTTTAAAACCTTTTCGTGGGAATCCAAGATAAAAACTGCTCTTTCGGCTACACCGGCTTCCTTAAGCTTTTGTTCCGTTATTTTCAGCGCTTGTTCCTGAATGTCAAAAGCATAAACTTTACCGTTTTCCCCTACCCGGTGAGCTAAAAACAATGTATCATTACCATTGCCGGCGGTCGCATCAACGGCAACATCTCCAGCTTGTACGACTTCCTGCAGGTATAAATGGACGAGGCCGGTAATTTTCTCTAAATTAATCATGGTAACGATTGGCCTCCCGCATCTTCTCTCTTAAAAGCTGATAGAAACTGCGATTTTTAAGTTTAATAAATTTTGCCTGGTAAGGAGCTTTTTTAATAATAATTTCATCTCCCGGTTTAATCCCAAACCCCTGCTGTCCATCAACGGTTAGCATACTGCTTTCCAATGCGGTCTTAACCACAATTCTTATTTCTTTATCATCCGCCACCACCAGGGAACGGGCGGCAAGAGTATGCGGACAAATCGGGGTAATAATAAAAGCTTTGACCTCGGGATCGAGGATAGCTCCTCCCGCCGAGAGGGAATAAGCAGTAGACCCGGTGGGAGTTGCCACAATTACCCCATCCGCCGCATATTCTGTTATGTACTGTTCATCAACAAACACTGCAAAGTTGATAATCCGGGCAAAAGCACCTTTGGTTAACACTCCATCATTTAAACCATAAAAAACTGCAACTTCCTGATTGGCACGCCTGACCCTGGCTTCAAGCATAGTACGATCTTCTACAAGGTATTCCCCTGCCCTGATTTTTTGCAGTCCAAAATCTATTTCCTGGGGGTCAAGTTCACTCAAATAACCCAGTTGACCCAAATTTATTCCCAGGATGGGTATTGCTTTAGGAGCAAAATAGCGGGTGGCACATAAAATCGTCCCATCGCCCCCTAAAACCAGAACCAGATCAATCTTTTCGGTTTTTTCATCGATTTCCGCTATTTCAACTATACCGCATTCTCCCGAAACAAGGTAGCGGTTTTTCAGCAAAAAGTCGTAATCCCTGGCCTTTTCCATTATTTTTTCCAATAAAATGGGCCCAAGTTTTTTATCTTTATTCACCGCAACACCGATCGTTTTCAAAGTAGCCAACCTCCGCTATTTTAATTCTCGCAAACCTCCCTTAATTCCTCCTTTATACTTAAAAAGCAGGGATAACCCCTGCTTATTTATTAAAACGTAAAAAAGCCTCCGTTACAACCCGGTCAACATCAATTTTAACCTTTTCTTTAGTATTGTCGGTCGAAAGATAGAGTAAATATTCAATGTTTCCTTCGAGGCCGGTAATAGGAGAATAGGTAAGCCCCAAAGGTTGAAACCCAAGCCCTTCGGCATACTCTAAAAGATTTTTCAACACTTCCCGGTGGGTAGCGGGATCCCTCACAACCCCTTTTTTACCCACCTTTTCTCGTCCGGCCTCAAACTGCGGTTTTATTAACACCACCGCTTCTCCCCGGGGTGCTAAAATTTCCTTAATTTTCGGCAGCACTAACTTTAAGGAAATAAAAGAAACATCACAGGTAGCAAAGCCAGGTTTTTCCGGTAAGTTATCCACAGAAAAGTAGCGAATATTCGTCCTTTCAAAAACGACTACCCTGGGATCCTGCCGCAGTTTAAGACTTAACTGACCGTAGCCAACATCCACTGCATAAACGGTATTTGCTCCATATTGCAAAGCACAATCGGTAAAGCCGCCGGTGGAAGCCCCAATGTCAATGACAATTTTCCCCTGAAGATTTATCTTAAATTCTTCTAAAGCTTTTTCCAACTTATAACCGCCCCGGCTGACATATTTTAAACCCTGCCCTAAAATTCTAATGGGTGAATCTTCCGTTACCATCGTGCCGGGCTTGGTAACTTTTTGTTCTCCCACTAAAACTTCACCGGCCATAATTAGGGCCCGGGCTTTTTCCCGGCTCTGGACCAATCCCTTTTCCACCATTAAAACATCAAGCCTTTTTTTCATAGCTTACTTAAGATCTCCCGAAACTTTAAATAAAGCTTTTCTTCCGTTAAGCCGTAAAGGTTTAAAATTTCCTCCACCTTACCATGAGGAGGAAACTCGTCAGCTATTCCTAAATTAACCACCTTTGTTCCAATTCCCCTAAAGGAGAAATATTCATTTACCGCCGAACCAAAACCTCCCGCAACAACATTTTCTTCAACGGTAATAACCGGTTTATGTAAGCTACCAACTTCCTCTAAAAGCTTATAATCCAAAGGTTTTACAAACCGGGCATCGATAACAGTTAAAGATATACCTTCGTTCTCAAGTTTTTGGGCGGCTTTTAAAGCATAGTTTAGCGGGCGTCCAACTCCGATAACAACTCCATCGCTGCCTTCTTTTAAAATTTCCGCAGTGCCAATAGGTAGCTGCTCATAAGGTGTTAGTTCAACCCCTACCGCCGCTCCCCGGGGATAACGGAGAGCAACAGGGCCGGAGTGGTTTAAAGCCGTGAACAACATTTTCCGCAACATATCTTCATTTCGGGGTACCATAATGGTAAGATTAGGAATCATCCTTAGATAACTTAAATCAAAAATCCCGTGGTGCGTTGGACCATCTTCACCGACAATTCCCGCCCGGTCAACGGCAAAGACCACCGGAAGATTTTGCAAGCAAACATCATGAATTATCTGGTCAAAAGACCTCTGCAAAAAGGTCGAATAAATAGCCACCACCGGCTTCAACCCTTCACAGGCCATTCCTGCCGCCATGGTCACCGCATGCTGTTCGGCAATTCCCACATCGTAAAAACGCTCGGGATAATTTTGGGCAAAGTAATTTAGTCCGGTACCGGTTGGCATGGCAGCAGTTATGGCCACCACCTCCGGACGGTCCTGGGCAAGCTCCACCAGAGCTTTGCCAAAAACTTCGGTAAAACTTACCCTGGGTGCTTCTACCGGTTCACCGGTGCTTATGTAAAATTTGCCGACACCGTGAAAGCCATCTGGGTTTTCTTCAGCCCAATGATAGCCCTTCCCCTTTTTGGTAATGACGTGGACAACCACCGGTCCGGCAAAAGTTTTGGCCCGGCTGAACACTTCAATCATTTCTTTTATATTATGCCCATCGATAGGTCCCAAATAAGTAAATCCCAGCTCTTCAAACAGCATGCCAGGCACTAAAAGATATTTAAAACTATCCTTTAGTCTTTCGCCAATTTTCACCATTGTCGGTCCAATATGCGGAATTTTTTTGATGAGGGCTTCTAATTCATCTTTACCCCTGGAATATTTGGGGTCGGTACGGATGCGACTTAAGTAGGCGGATAAAGCCCCAACATTCTGGGCAATGGACATTTCATTATCATTTACCACGACAATTAGCTTTTTCTGTAAATGCCCGGCATGGTTAAGGGCTTCAAAAGCCATTCCTCCGGTTAAAGCTCCATCCCCGATAACCGCTACCACTTCGTACTGCTCACCTTTTAAATCCCGGGCTAAAGCCATTCCCAAAGCTGCCGAAATGGAAGTACTGCTGTGCCCCACACCAAAAGCATCATAAGGGCTTTCATCCCTTTTGGGAAAACCCGACAGACCGCCAAAAGTTCTTAAAGTTTTAAACTGTTTTTTTCTGCCGGTTAAAATTTTATGAGCATAAGCCTGGTGCCCTACATCCCAGATAATTTTATCTTTGGGAGCCTCAAAAACAAAATGAAGGGCGATGGTCAGTTCCACCACTCCTAAACTTGGAGCGAGATGACCTCCATTCTGGCTGGCAACGGTAATAATGTATTCCCGCAATTCCTGGGCAAGGGCCATTAATTCACTGGGTTTTAGTTTTTTTATGTCTTCCGGCAGGGAAATTCGCTCTAAAATAGGTCCCAAAGGGAGTCCTCCTTTAACTGTCTTTGATAATCTTAACTTTCATATTTTTTTCCAAATGGTATATAGTTATGCCCGCAAGGGCTATAACCTTTTCGGCCTTTTCAATTGCGATTTTTTTACCTAAAGCCTTTCCGGCAACAATCACGGCAGCAATAAAGCTGGTAATTAAAATATTTATCAGCGCTAAATACCCTGGAAAATACCGGCCGATTTGTAATGCCAGGGAAATGCCCAGGGCCCCGCTGATGGTTCCTGCAATATCCCCAATAACGTCATTACAAAAATTAGCTACCTTATCGGCATTTCTCACCAAAAGGTAGCTTTCCTTAGCTCCTCGTATTTTCTTGCTGGCCATCGCATGAAACGGGGCCTCTTCAGCAGCCGCCACCGCCGTACCCACTATATCAAAGACAATGTTTAAAAGAATAATTACCACCAAAAAAAAGGTTGCAAAGAAAATACTCTGGGTTCGGGCAATAAAATACTCGGATAAAACGGTAAAAATTAACGCCAACCCAAAGGTTAAAGAGGCTATCTTTATCACACGCCCGAAGTAATCGTTTTCCCCTTTGGAATGATTATTTTTGGTTTTACCCAACGATTTTTCACCTCAATGGTAGGGTCCAGGTAGCCAGGACGGCTGATAGCCTTACGGGTTAATTTTATGGCTTAAGGTCCAGTAGGATTTCCCCAGAAGCTACCTCTCGTCACCGAGGAGGCGGTTTCCCTTTAAAGCTTCTGCCGCAGGGTTACCCGCTGCGGAACTGGATCACCACTTAGTCCATACTGCAATCCCCGTAAGACCTTGGCCGGGCCAAACAGCCTAGAGGATTTCCCCGACGGCTCCCGCACCAATCTAGCCTCTTTTGCAAAATGGGTTTCAATTAGAAGGTTCGAAGCCTAAGGGCCCGTTCGGCTTCTCCCCTTAACCTAATATCCCCCCATTTCACTCAAGGCAGGCTACACTGCACGTAGCACGCCCCCACGTGCAGGTTTAATCCCAAGCCGTAGTTCGTGAATACTCCCCACGCACTTGGGTCTCCGTGGAAGGAGGGTCCACGCCCGCATGCCATTGCGGCTCGCCCTCCAACCTTAACTCCCAGCACCAGCCCCCGACTGGGCGTCGTAAGCCAGCACCAGGAACTTCATCGATGTGCCCGCGACGGATTTTTAGGCCCGTCTTCGAAAGGTGCGGGTCCGACTAGGATACTGCATCAGCCGTCCCGTGCTATTTTCAATTGTCTTACAATTATAACAAAAATCCAGCAACATAGCAAAAGTAATTTTTTCCTAAATAATGTCTAAGATTCTCTTTTTAGGATAAATTCAGCAAGCTTTATAAAAAAGCTGCTTTTCTCACCATAGGGCTTTAAAACATTCTTTGCCGCATTAATTTCTTCTTCCGCCCTTTTTTTGGTTTCCTCAATACCAAAAAGCGAAACATAGGTAAGCTTTTGATTTTTTTCGTCACTCCCCACCGGTTTTCCAATCTTTTGAAAATCACCAACTACATCCAACAGGTCATCAACAATTTGAAAAGCTAGGCCCAAATGGCGCCCGTAATCATCCAGAGCTTTAATTTCTTCTTCGGTAGCTCCCGCCAAAATCCCTCCGGCAATTAAACTATAGCGTATCAGGCGAGCAGTTTTGTTAAGATGAATATATAACAAAACCTCGGGGTCTTTTTTGGCTTCACTGGAGCTTAAATCCACCACCTGGCCTGCAATAAGCCCCTCGGAGCCGGAAGCTACCGCCAGTTCTTGAATTACCCGGACCACCCGCTCCGCGGGTATCCCCTGTTCCAAGGTCTTGGCAGTTAGTTCAAAAGCTTTGGTTAATAAAGCATCTCCCGCTAAAATAGCAATGGCTTCCCCAAAAACTTTGTGGTTAGTTGGCTTTCCCCTGCGAAAATCATCGTTATCCATTGCCGGCAGGTCATCGTGAATAAGCGAATAGGTGTGCAGACACTCCACCCCTACCGCCGCCGGGAGCAATTTTTCCGGAGCAATCCCACTCCATTCCCCTGCAGCCAGCATCAGGACTGGTCTTAACCTTTTCCCACCAGCTTTAAGGCTGTAGTTCATCGCTTGGTGAATTACTGGCGGATAGGTATCATCCGGGGGCAGAAAACGCCCAATACCTTCTTCTACCATTTTCCGATATCTTTTAAAAAGGCTTTCAAACTCCATGAAACTCCTCCGCTAAAAAGGTAAATCATCTTCCATTTCCACAATTTCCTCAAAAGTAACCTCGCCGGCTTCATCTTCCTGAACTTCCACTAACTTTAATTCTAACTCTTTCAACTTTTCGCTGCAAAAACGGTGAAGCTTTAATCCTTCTTCAAAAAGAGCCAAGCTTTCTTCTAACCCTACATTTCCCCGTTCCAAACGTTCCACAATCTCGTTTAATCTATTCATCGCTTCTTCAAAGGTCATCATTCTTATCACCTTCAATTATATTTTTGCCAAGGGCCTTCGCCAAGGCTTCCCCATCGGAAAATTTAATTTTAAATCTTTCCGGAAGATTATTAACGGAAGTTACAACCCTGCCTTCAAAATCAAAGACCACCGCATAACCCCGATTTAAAATTTTTAGCGGATTTAAAAGCTTTAATCTTTCTTCATAAGAGGAAAGTACCAAGTTTTTTTGTAAAACAAGATTTTTTACGGAAGTTCTTAGCCTCAAACTTTGCTGGATAAGAACCGCCTGATTTCTTTTTAATAATTCAGCACACCGTAAAAAAAGTCTCTCTTTTAACTCTTCGAGTTTTTCTTTTTGCTGTTTGTGACGAAGATATGGGGAAAGAAGGATAAGTTTTTCCTTTAAAAGGCTTAGCCGATTTTTTTCTTGCTGAAAAGTTGTTTTAAAACTTCTTAAAAGCCTTTCCAGCCCTTCGG
Source organism: Carboxydothermus hydrogenoformans Z-2901 (assembly GCF_000012865.1). Lineage (GTDB taxonomy): Bacteria > Bacillota > Z-2901 > Carboxydothermales > Carboxydothermaceae > Carboxydothermus > Carboxydothermus hydrogenoformans. Next base: position 1,778,631 of record NC_007503.1, read on the forward strand.
TAACTTCCCGGCTTTTATCGGTTATTAATTTTTCGTATGCTCTCAATATTCTTCTTTCCTGAAATTCCAGATTTTTTTGTTCCCGCTGGAAATAATTAGCTAAGGCTTTGACCATTTTCTGGCGTTGCTCCCGTAAATTATTCCATATTTCCACTAAATTGGGGGTAGCTTCAACCGCCGCTCCCGTTGGGGTCGGCGCCCGGCGGTCGGCAACCATATCGGCAATTGAAGTATCGGTTTCATGCCCAATTCCGGTAACTACGGGAATGTTAGAAGCATAGATAGCATCGGCAACCGTCTCTTCGTTAAAAGCCGCTAACTCCTCAAAACTTCCCCCTCCCCGGGCTAAAATTATTACTTCACACAGCTTATAACGATTTAATAAATTTAGCGCCTTTACTATCTGTCCGGGAGCTTCATCGCCCTGCACCGCCACAGGAACTAAATAAAGAGTAGCCTTGGGCCAACGCTTTTTTATTGTTGTTAAAATATCTCTAATAGCTGCACCGTTTTTCGACGTAACGATGCCAATTTTTTCCGGATAGCGGGGCAGTTTTTTCTTCCGCTCTTCGGCAAAATATCCTTTATCCCTTAACTTTTCTTTTGTTTGCTCAAATTTTAAATAAAGAGCCCCGATGCCAAGGGGCTCAATCATCTCAGCATATATTTGGTATATACCCCTTTTTTTGTAGACCGCCACCTGGCCAAAAACAATGACCTTTTGGCCATCTTGAGGAATAAAAGGCAGAGCCGAGGCCCGTCCTTTGTACATGACGCCCTTGAGCTCTGCCCTTTCATCTTTTAAGGTAAAATACAGGTGTCCCTGGGAAAACTTGCAGTTAGAAAGTTCCCCCTCTACCGCAACCTGATTTAACCAATCATCTTTTTCAAATTTTTCGGCAATATAATCGGTTAATTCCGAAACTGTAACAATAAATAAAGCCATTTATCGTACCAACCTCTTTAATTAAAGTAATTAAATCCGGAACATCTGTTCTTTTCTAAATAATAACATAAAAATCGCTTGATCTACAAGCTTAACCTATTCAAGGTTTTAAAACTCGTTGGTAACTATTTAGACATTAAATATTCATGGATAGCCCTGGCAGCTTTTTTACCAGCCCCCATTGCCTTGATTACAGTAGCAGCACCGGTAACAATATCGCCGCCAGCCCAGACTCCTTCCCGGGTAGTTTTTCCGTTCTCATCGGCAATAATATTGCCTTTGCGTCCCACTTCTAAGCCTTTTGTGGTCCGGGGAACCAGGGGGTTTGGACTTTGCCCAATAGCTACCACCACCGTATCCACTTCAATAATAAATTCCGACCCGGGTATTGGAACCGGCGATCTCCGGCCCGATTCATCCGGTTCACCCAGTTCATACTTCAAACACTCCATAGCTTTAACCCATCCATTCTCATCACCGATTATGCGGGTTGGGTTGGTAAGTAACATAAACTTTACCCCTTCTTCTTCGGCGTGGTGAATTTCTTCCAAGCGGGCAGGCATCTCGTTTCTCGAGCGCCGGTAAACGATGTAGACTTCTTTCGCCCCAAGCCGCAATGCGGTCCGGGCGGCATCCATAGCCACGTTACCGGCTCCTAAAACTGCAACTTTTTCGCCTACCTTTATAGGAGTATCGTATTCGGGAAAGAGATAAGCTTTCATTAAGTTGGTCCGGGTTAAAAATTCATTGGCCGAATATACCCCATTTAAATTTTCCCCGGGAATCCCCATAAAATTCGGAAGTCCTGCCCCGGTACCCACAAATACCGCATCATAGCCTTCTTCATCTAAAAGTTCATCAACGGTTAAACTTTTACCAATCACGGTGTTGGTTTTTATTTCCACACCAAGTTTCTTTAGATTGTCAATTTCCTGTTGCACTATCCGTTTGGGTAAACGGAATTCGGGAATCCCGTACATTAACACGCCGCCGGGAACATGGAGAGCTTCAAAAATAGTAACTTTATGACCCAGTTTGGCCAAATCGGCAGCACAGGTCAGACCTGCCGGTCCCGAACCTATCACCGCTACTTTTTTGCCGGTAGGAGGAGCAACCGTAACATTTTGGGTGCCTTTTGCTAATTCATAATCCGCAGCAAATCGTTCTAAACGGCCGATAGCCACCGGTTCACCCTTTTTCCCTAAAACACACTGGCCTTCACACTGGGACTCCTGAGGGCACACCCGTCCGCATATCGCCGGTAAAGCATTCTTTTCTTTTATTTTATTGATAGCGCTGTCAATATCTCCTGCTTTAATAAACCGGATAAAGTCAGGAATATCAACTTCCACCGGACATCCCTGCTTGCAGGCAGGTTTCTTGCAGTCAAGACACCGTTCAGCTTCTTTCATGGCAAGTTCCAAACTGTAACCCAGAGCCACTTCATCAAAGTTTTTTGCCCTCACTTTAGGGTCCTGTTCAGGCATGGGGTACTTTTTTGTTGGCCGATCAAACGCCATAGCTTTAGCACCTCCCGCAGCCCTCTTCAAATTTTAAGAGGGCTCTCTTTTCTTCATCCTGGTAGATTTTTGCCCGACGCATTTGCTCATCAAAATCAACCAAATGACCATCAAAATCCGGGCCATCAACACAGACAAATTTAGTTTGGCCGCCAACCGTTACCCGACAGGCTCCACACATCCCCGTTCCATCCACCATAATGGAATTTAAACTAACTATGGTTTTTATTTGATAAGGCCGGGTAACCTCAGCTACCGCCTTCATCATCGGTAGCGGCCCGATCGCCACCACCAAATCAATTTTTTCCCCGCGATCAATAACCTCTTTTAAAACATCGGTGACAAAACCCTTTCTCACATACGAACCGTCATCGGTAGTTACCAGCAACTCATCGGTTACCGTCCGCATTTTCTCTTCCCAGAAGAGATATTCTTTCGAGCGAGCACCAATAATCCCAGTAACTTTATTTCCTGCCTCTTTTAATGCCCGGGTTATAGGATAAATGGGGGCAATACCCACTCCTCCGCCAATACACACCACATTTCCGAAGTTTTCAATGTGGGAGGGAACACCCAAAGGGCCTACAAAATCGCTAACAGCATCCCCCTCATTAAGGAGTCCCAACTGTTTGGTGGTTTTCCCCACTTCCTGGAAGATAATGGTGACAAGTCCTTTTTCCCGATCATAATCGGCTATGGTGAGCGGTATCCTTTCTCCCTTTTCGTCAATTTTTAAAATAATAAACTGCCCAGCCTGAGCTTTTCTTGCCACCAAAGGTGCGTCAATTTCAAAAAGTTTAATTGATGGTGCTAAGTTTTCCTTTTTTAAGATTTTAAACACTAAGCCGCCCTCCTTTGAGTTTTATGAATTTTATATTTATTTCATAATTTTATTAATATTCTTCACTAATTTTAAAAATCCTGCTAATTCGCGAGATTTCCGCAACACCAACAGCATTGTCGGAAGCATACTGGACTTCAGCAAAGTAAAGATCTACTGCTACCCTTCTTTTCTTTAATTTTTCCAATAAAAAATTTTTTATATAATTATTTGCCGCAACCCCGCCCATTAAAACTACCGGAAGATTATCTTTGGCATGATACTGGATAATTTTAAATAAAGTCCTGGCTATTACTTCCTCTACTGCCCGCGCAATTTCAAAAGCCGGAAAGTCTTTAAGCTTTCTTTTTAAATATGCCTCTGCCCCGGAGAAGTGCCAGTTGCCATTGACAAAAGTCGCCGGCACTTTGAGAATCCCTACTGCCTTTTGGGCCAATTCCTCTAAAAATTTGCCGGAAGGAAAAGGAAGTCCCAATAAGACCCCAATGCGGTCTACCAGCTGTCCGGCAGAAATATCAAGACTTTTACCCAGCACCTTTACTTTGTAACCTTGAGGTTCTTTTTCAACTTCTAAAATCTCACTGGTTCCTCCGGAAAAATGGATGGCTAAAAACCTGGGAAAATCTTTTTTTAAAGACCAAAGGGCCGCCACCAAATGCCCTTCCTGATGGGTAGTTTTAACAAGGGGGACGTCTAAAGCAAGGGAAAGGGTACTGGCAATCACTTCTCCCGCCAAAAAAGATGGCATATACGATTCCGGTAATGGCCTCGGTTTAACCGAGACACCAATACCCCGCACCTGGTCCCGGGAAATTCTGTTAAAACCTTCCTGCACCATTTCCTTTAAATGCCGCAGGTGCAGGAAAACTACATCCCTCTGCCTTAACCCTACCTCGCCTTCAGGTACCGGCAGTATTTTCCTTAAGTCAAAAATTAAACGTCCCTCACCGTCTACGGCGGCAAAGGACGTTGTGTAGTTGCTTGTATCAAACCCCAGAAAAATACCTTCCATTAACTTTCCTCCCAGAATTCATCGATATGTTCAGCCACATATCCCAAAATTCCATTGATGAATTTTGGTGACTCTTCTTCACCGTATACTTTGGCCAATTCCACCGCTTCATCTATAGAAACCGGAATGTCAATATCCGGTCGATATAACATTTCATACAAAGCCAGGCGCAAAAGAGTCTTGTCCACCTTTGCCAGTCTTTTAAAATCCCACCCGATGGCGCGCCGGCGAATAATCTCATCCAATCGTTCCTTTTTCTCAATAACCCCCCGCACCAATTCCCTGGAGAAATCCACCAATTTTTCCGGAGGTATTTTCCCTTCAGCAATTTTTTCCGCCCACAGACTTTCCAGGGTATCCAAAGTTTTTTCTGGAGCAAAATCCAGTCCAAACAGCGCCTTAAATGCTAATTCCCTTGCCGTATGACGATTCACAATCGCTCTCCCCTATGTTACCGCTCTTTAAAAATTTTCTCCCAAACCCGGCTAAAATCTTGATCCTCATCTAAACGTTTTCCAATAAAATAACCAAGGCCAAGACATATCGCCAGGAATAATGCTTTCCAGAAGCCAAAAGCAATGGCTAAAAAACCAAAACCTCCACCAATAACCATCCCTAATATTTTTCCCCGGTTTTTTTGAAAGAAAATTTCCCACTCGTCCATTGGCTCCACACTCCTATTCTACCCGCGGCCTTAATTCCTGGGCAATATCTTCTACTTTTATCTTGATCCTGGAAAGTTTTATCCCCAAGCTTTCCTGGATGTAGCTGTTTATCTCTTCCTGCAACCGCTTGGAGGTTTCCGGTATGTTTAAATCCGGAAGTACTCGCACCAATACTTCTACCCCTAATCCTTCGGGATAAGCTTCTAAAACCGGCCGTACTTCTTTTACTCCCGGAATTTTTCCCGCAACCCTTTTAATTAAAGCCGTTATGGTATCAAAGGTAACGTTTATCTGGCCAAGCTCCCCTTCTAAAGAAATTCCCTTATCTCTTTTATGCTGGGTTTTTAAGCTTAAGGCAACCACTCTCAGGCCTAAAAGGAACAGTACCAGGAGAAAAGCAAAAAGTGCGGTCCGCAATTGGACATCAAAAAGCAAATTTTTTATGTAAAAAATTGGCAAATGCCAGCCTAAAACCACCAGCATAAAACAAAAAAGTAAGATGACCGTTACAAAACCATAAAGAAATAAGATACTCCGGTCTAAAAAGTTCATTTCTACCCCCCTTTGTCAATAAGATTGGCGGGTTATAACCCGCCACTACTTGACCCGTATTTCCTCTTCCTTCCCTTCAGCGGGAAAGTGCACTCCCTGGACATGAACATTGACTTCCACTACTGTAAGGCCAGTCATGTTTTCCACAGCTTTTTTCACCGCTTGCTGAACCTCACTGGCCACATCAGGAATTCTCACTCCATACTCCACTATGATATATAAATCAATCGCCGTTTCCCTTTCCCCTACTTCAACTTTTACACCTTTGGCCATCGACTTCATCCCGAGCTTTTCAGCAATCCCAGCCAAAGTACCGCTCATTCCCGCCACACCGGGAATTTCCGAAGCTGCTAATCCGGCAATTACCGCAACAACTTCGTCACTGATTTTTATACTCCCAATTTCGGTCCCTTCTTCACGGATTAATTTATTATCTCTGCCATCCACGAAAAAAACCTCCTCGAATTTTTATAACCATCTTTTAATCATATTATAACAAGCGGTAAATTTTTCAACAATAATAATTACTCTTCGGCCAAAATTCTTCTCTGCACAAAATTTGTGTAAACTTCACCCTTACGGAAAAAGGCATTTTCCAATACCTTTAAATGAAAAGGAATTGTTGTTTTAATTCCTTCGACACGCATTTCCAGAAGAGCCCTCTGCATCCGGGAAATTGCTTCTTCCCGGTTTTGCCCCCAGGTTATCACCTTGGCCACCAGCGAGTCGTAATAGGGTACAACTTTATAGCCGGAATAAAGAAAACTGTCGACCCGCACCCCATTACCACCGGGAGGCAAATATTCGGTTACCGTTCCGGGACTGGGCATAAAATTCTTCTCCGGATCCTCAGCATTAATCCGGCATTCTATAGCCCAACCGTTGATTTTTAAATCTTTTTGACTTATGGACAGCTTTTCTCCGGCGGCAATTTTAATTTGTTCTTTAATAAGGTCTACACCGGTAATAAACTCCGTAACCGGATGTTCCACTTGAATACGGGTGTTCATCTCCATAAAATAAAAGTTTTTATTTCTATCCACTAAAAACTCCACCGTTCCGGCACTGTAGTAATCAACGGCCCGGCAGGCCTTTAAAGCGGCCTCCCCCATTTTTTCCCGCAGAATCGGGTCAACAAAGGGAGAAGGTGCCTCTTCAATTAACTTCTGGTGACGCCGCTGAATAGAGCAATCCCGCTCAAATAAATAAACATAATTTCCGTGCTTGTCTCCTAAAACTTGAATCTCGATGTGCCGCGGTTCTTCCACGTATTTTTCTAAATAAACATCGGGATTGCCAAAGGCATTTTGAGCTTCAGTACGGGCGGTAATAAAAGCTTTGGCCAAATCATCATCGTTCTGGGCAATCCTCATCCCTTTACCACCGCCCCCCGCCGAAGCCTTTAACATTACCGGATACCCAATCTCCCGGGCTATAGCCACAGCTTCTTCCACATTTTCAACAACTTTTTTGGAACCGGGCACTACCGGAACTCCCGCTGCAATCATGGTTTGACGGGCCGTAGCCTTATCTCCCATTAACTCGATGGCCCGGGGTGGCGGACCAATAAAAGTCAATCCGCTTGCTTCTACCGCTTCGGCAAAAGCCGCATTTTCCGCCAAAAAGCCGTAGCCCGGGTGAATAGCTTCGGCTCCGGTGACCAGAGCAGCACTGATAATCGCCGGTATATTTAAGTAGCTTCGGTTTGATTCTTTCGGGCCAATGCAAATCGCCTCATCGGCAAGCTTTACATGCAAACTTTCCCGGTCCGCTTCAGAATAAACCGCAACACTTGAAATTCCCATTTCTCGTAATGCTCGAATAATCCGGACGGCAATTTCTCCCCGATTGGCTACAAGAACTTTTTTAAACATCCAATCATTCCTTTCCAAAAAATTACCCAAAAGTCAAAAACTTTTGGGCAAATTTTTTCCTATACCTTTACTTTAAAGAGCGGTTGACCGTACTCCACCATTTCACCATTTTCAACTAAAATCTCTACAATCTCGCCACTTATCTCACTTTCAATTTCATTCATAAGTTTCATAGCTTCAATGATACAAAGGACATCTCCAGGCTTTATTTTCTGCCCGACCTCCACAAAAGGCGGCGCTCCAGGAGCGGGTGCTCGGTAGAAAGTACCTACCATAGGTGAAGTTATCAACGAAAAATTACCCTCGTTTTTTTCTTCTACTTTTTCTTTGCTCTCAACTCCTTTTGCCTCCGTTACCGGGGCCTGCGGTAACATAGTTACCGTTCCTTCGCTCGACCCCTGGCCTTTTTTTATGGCAATTTTCGTACCTTCACTTTCAATAATCAGTTCCGAAATATTTGTTTCGTTTAATAAGAGTATTAATTCCCGTACTTCCTTTAAATTCAAATTTTGCTCCTCCTTCCTCAATTCCTTAGTCTTTTGCTTTACTTCCTTATTATTCACCACCGGTGTTAATTTTCCCTGCTCCCGCTCTTCAAAAAACTTGCGGGCAATTTGGGGGAATAAAGCATAAGACAAAAGATCTTCTTCCGACCGGGCTAAATCTTTTATCTCTTCTTTTATTTTTTCCATTCTCGGTTCTAACAAGTCAGCAGGTCGGCACTCCACCGGCTTTAGGTCCCCAAGTATCTTGGCTTTAATTTCCGGGTCAATAGGAGCTGGCGGCCTTCCATACAATCCCTGCACATACGAGCGAACTTCTCCCGGAATTAATTTATACCGCTCCCCGGTTAAAACATTTAACACCGCCTGAGTCCCTACAATTTGACTGGTAGGAGTAACCAAGGGAGGATAACCAAGCTCCGCCCGGACCCGCGGTATTTCTTCCAGAACTTCTTCCAGGCGGTGCAACGCCTTTTGCTCTTCTAACTGGCTAATTAAATTGGTAATCATCCCACCCGGCACCTGGTGTTCAAAAACCCGCATATCGGAAATGCGGGTAACCCCCCGTTCATAGCCTAACCGTTTACGCAAATCTTCAAAATAACGGGCAATCTCAAAAAGCTCGTGAATATTAAGTCCGGTATCATAAGGGGTATCCGCCAGGGCTCTCACCACCGTTTCCACCGGCGGCTGGGAAGCACCGAACGCCAGAGGTACGCTGGCGGTATCCACCACATCCACCCCTGCTTCAATGGCTTTTAAGTAAGCCCCAACGGCAAGACCCCCGATGTAATGGCTGTGAAATTGCAGGGGTACCCCTAACTCTCTCTTTAAAGCCGCCACCAATTCATAAGCTTGGTAGGGGGTACATAACCCCGCCATATCTTTTATGCAAATGGAATCGGCACCCATTTCCACCAAACGTTTGGCAGTTTCAACATAATGCTCCAAAGTATGCACCGGGCTAACAGTATAAACTACCGCCGCCTGCACATGAGCCCCGGCGGCTTTTGCGGCTTTAATCGGGACTTCCATATTGCGAATATCATTTAAAGCGTCAAAAATTCTTATAATATCTATGCCATTTTCCACAGCTTTAAAAACAAAACGTTCTACCACATCATCGGGATAATGCTGGTAACCAACTAACGATTGACCCCGTAAAAGCATTTGTAAAGGGGTATTTTTAACAATTTTTTTAATTGCTCTTAAGCGCTCCCAGGGATCTTCTTTTAAATAGCGCAGGCAAACATCAAAAGTAGCTCCGCCCCACACTTCCAGGGAATGATAACCCACCCGGTCAAGTTTTTCTAAGATGGGAAGCATGTGTTCGGTCCGCATCCTGGTGGCCCAAAGGCTCTGGTGACCATCTCTTAAGGTTGTATCGGTAATTTTTACTCTGCGCCTCATCTCTCTCACCCCTGAATATAAAAAAAAGAGGTACTCGCACCTCTTTTTTTGCTTTTACACGGTTATTATATAAAAACTTATAAATTCACGAAACTCTTTGGAAATAAGTATACAAGTATACTTATTTAAAGATTACCAGCACCTTACCGGGAGGATAATTTAAATTTTGGGCCACAAAATCTCTTATTTCCAGGCGGATTTTATCATCTTCCTCTTTTTTCATCACTACTACCGCCTGGGTATCCTGAAGATAGGCAACCACATCGGTATCATAACGGGCTTTTAAGGTTTCCTCCAAAAAACTTTCTTTTTCCTTAAAATCCAAAATTTTTAAAATTCTTTCCTCCGCCGCCTGGCGATTGGTCCCAAGCTCCTTTAAGCTTTCTATTAAGTAAGAACGATTTTTTTCCCGCATTAATCTGAACTCCCCGAGATTTTTGGCCGTCGTTAACGAGCTATCAACTACAGTGTTTGGTTTTGTACTTGTTATACTTTCCTCTGGCCTTGGAACAGTTACAACTAAAGCAAGAACCAACGCTAAAAAAATCCCAAGGCCAACCAGCCATTGCTTTTTAATGACGTACAACCCCGCTCCCCCCTTCCAGTACTTCAATTTTATGAAGCGGTACCGCCAGGGCACTGGCAACCGCCTGGACAATTTTTTCTTTTAGTGCTGGATTTCCTGCTCCCTCGGCCACTACAACAACTCCACCCACTACCGGTGTTTCTTCGGTTAACAACACCGGGCTTTCCTGCCCTTCCCGGTCTTTTATTAATACCACTTCTTTTTGGTCGGTGTTTTCGTTGATACTCCGATTAATTCCCGATTTTTCCGATTCATTGGTAATTTTTTGCCCGGCATTACGGTTTAAAGCATACTCTTTTGCTGAACTGCGTAAAAGCTTAACTTCAACCGCTACTTCCCCAACTCCGGCAATTTTTCCTAAAATACCCTCAAGACGTTCGGCAAGTTCTTTCTCCTGGCGGCTAATTTCCGATTCAATCTGAGCACTGCTTTTTGGTAACTCCGGGGTTGTGGTTTTACTCTTCGGGCTATCCCCCCACGCCAGAAATACCAAACCAATTATCGCAAGGCTTACAAAGAAAACAAGTTTGTCCCGTTCCATCTCTTTAAAAAATTCCCAAAACTTCATTGACCCACCTCCAATGCTTTAAAATTTATGTTTTTTTCTATACCAAAAAATGCTTTTAAAACTTCCGCAAAACGCATTTCTTCCCCCTCCTCCAGCGGCTTTTTTAAGTAAACCGTAACTCCCTCCACCTGTCCCTCTCCAAGCTTAACCTCCACGTCTTTTACTTTGCCCCCGTTTAAGTTTAAAAGGGCTTTTACCTGAGCTTCCAGGGTCTTCTCCGCCTCTGACCTGGCATTTTCCAACAGGCTTCCCTGACTCACCGCTACTGTTTTACTTTGACTTTCCGGTAAAAAAACCGCCAAATTCCAGTTTGCATGCAAAAGCTCCATCAGTGATGTTAGCATGGCCATAATTAGTAAAAGGCCAATCATTGCCCGAGTAAAGTTCCGAATTTGTCCAAGAGGCAGGAGCAGTTCTAAAAAAGTAAAAAGGAGAAGTAAAAAAATTATTTCCCGGGCAAGTTTAATTAAACTTTCCATTTTATCACCCCTATACGGGTTTACCGGCGGAAATCAACACCGCAAAAAGGAAAAATAAAAATAAGCTTAAAATTGCTAAAACGCCAAAGATTAAAAGGAGGGCATTACCCATTCCGGTTAAAGTCTTAACGTAGTTTTCTTCTCCAAGGGGCTCTAAAACAGCTCCGGCAAATTTATATAAACCTCCTAAAACCAGTATTTTAACCGCTGGAGCGGTAACCACCCCGAACAAAATCACAATGCCCAAGGCATTTAGCGCATTTTTTAACAGATAAACAGTTCCGGCAACGGCTTCTACGGCATCGGTTAAAACTTTTCCCACTACCGGTACAAAAGTTCCGGTAGCAAACCTTGCGGTCTTTAAGATAAAATTATCGGCAACCCCTCCGGCAACGGTTTCTAAAGCCCCAACCCCTAAAAGTAAACTTAACATTAGACCAACTAACCCGATACTTAACTGCTGGGCAAACTTTATTAATTTATCCAGGGAAAATCGGTCGCTTATTCCGGCAGCAATCTCCACTAAAATACTGAGATAAAGCAGGGGAAAAACTAAGTTTTTAATGACGCTCCCCAATATCCCAATTACCCCAAATAAAGTCGGAGAAAGCAAGGCAGAAGTAGTCACGGCTCCAGCTGCCGCAATCAAGCCAAGACTTGCCGGCAGTAAAGATAGAGCCACCCCAACCATTCCTTCCACCGCATCCCTGCCAATCTTTAACGCCAGGGTAAAACTCTGCAGGGCTAAAAGCATAAAAGCCAGGTAGCACGCCGCTTGGGAAATCTGCGCTATGCTTCCGGAAGAAAAGCTATTTTCCAACTGCCGTAATAGGGAAAGGATAATAGCTAAAATAAACAGCTTTAGGAGAATTTTTATATTTCCCCGGATTTCAGCTAAAAGGGTTCCCTTCAGGTTCTCCCATATTTCGGCAAACGATATTTCCTTCTCTCCCCGAAAAATTGCCAATACTTCTCTTTTAAGATCCACTTGCGGAACGACTTTTCTTAATTCCTGTTCAGCAGAATTTAAAATTTTCTCCGCCTCAACTGGCAGGCTTACTTCGTTGGCAAATACCGGGACCACTCCATTGAGGATAAGGAAAATTAAGGTAAAAACAAAAATACTGAGTTTTTTCATGGTTTTCATCCTACTCGGGCAGTAGTTTTAATAAAGTTTCTAAAACCGCCATAAGGATGGGAATTGCCAAAATAATGACCAAAATTTTGGCTGCCAGCTCGATTTTTTGAGCAATTGCCCCTTCTCCCGCATCCCTACAGATTTGGGCACCAAACTCCGCAAGATACGATATGCCAATTATTTTAAAAATAATCCCCAAATATAAACTGTTAAGACCAGCTCGCTCCCCTAAACCGGTAAACACTTCCACAACTGCCGCAATTTTATCCATTAAAAGTAAAAATACCACTACTCCAGCGGTTAAGCTTAATAAAACTGCTATTTCCGGACGCTCCTTTTTAACAATCAAGGCCAAAGTAGTAGCTATTAAACCAAGGCCCACCACCGTTCCAATCTCCATAAGGACCTCCTAAAACAGCTTAAACACGGTTTTAATTTCCGTAAAAAGTTCCGCCAGTATTTGAATCACCCAAAATAGTACTATGGATATCCCTGCCAAGGTGGCCATGTACGCTTGTTCTTCTTTGCCCGCATGTTTTAAAACCGTATGAATAACCGCGGTTAAGATGCCAACTCCTGCAATTTTAAAAATAATCTCAATGCTCGCCATTATAACCCTCCTTTAAAAAAACAGCAAAACCAAAAACGCTCCCACAAGCACTCCCAAGTAATTAACAAGTTTGACATTTTTCTCGGCTTCCTGCCGGCTTTCGGCCAAAACAAGTTTTAACTGTTCGCAGGTATAATTTAAGAGATTTTCCTGCTCCCGCAAATCCGATATTCCAATTTTTTCAGCAAACGCTAAGAGTATTTCCTGTTCACGCTTTAATAGAGCCGTTTGGGAAAACCCTTCCGCAAGAGCTTTTTTTAGTCCCTGATTAACCGGCAAGGTCCTATCCTTAATCTCAAAAAGCTTGGCCACCGTTCCTTCTTCGGAATTAGCCATTTTTGCAAAAATTTCCGGTAAAGGTGTAGCTTTATAACGAATTTCGGTTTTTAAGAAGTTTAAGAGGTTAATTAACCTTTCTAAATTCCTAACCCTCTGCAAGTACCGGTTACCAAGGTAAAATCCCAAAGCACCGGTTCCAGTAACGGTTAGACACGCTCCCAAAAGCTTAAGGTACATTCTAACCCCTCCCAAAGATAACTTTTCCCTGACCATCTAACACCGCTTCCACCGTCCCCGGTCCTTCTCGCCGGCTTAAAATTACGTATCTTTCAAAAATCTCCAATTTCAAAAAGGGTAAAAACCGGGGCCGCTTTTTTAAATCATCCATATCCCGGGCATGAGCCGATGTAAATACCGCTACACCGGCATTGGCCACTTCTATCAGTGCTCCCACGTCTTCTTCCCGCCCGATTTCATCGGTAACAATTAGCTTTGGAGCCATGGAGCGTAAAAGTATGATCATTCCCTGGGCTTTAGGACAGCCATCTAAAACATCGGCCCGGATACCAACATCCAACTGCGGTTCTCCTTTATAACATGCGGCAATTTCCGAACGCTCGTCCACAATTCCCACCGGAATCCCCGGAATTCCGATCTGGGCAGAGCCGTTGGCAAAAATTCTTGCTAAATCCCTGAGCATGGTTGTTTTCCCGCTGCGGGGTGGAGACAAAATTAAGGTATTGACCGGCTCGCCGTTTTTGTTAATAAGATATGGTACTATTTTTTCTGCCACTCCCTTTATCTCCCGCGCTATCCGGATATTGATGCTACAGACGTTTTTTATATGGCGCACCTTCCCATCCTCCAATACCGCCTGACCGGTAAAACCAATACGATGTCCCCCTCTTATTGTTATGTATCCCTGTTTTAATTCTTCTTCCAAGGCATAATAAGATGAGGCCGTAATTAATTGAAATAGTGCCAAAAACTCCTCCTCCGCCAGACATACCCCGTTGTCCTGTTCAAAAGTGTATTCCCCACGCCCATTGATAAATACTTCTTCCTCTCCAAAGATTAGGCTTAAAGGCCGGTTTTTCCTGACTCTAATTTCTTCCAGGGGAAGATCAACGACTCCCTCTAAAACCTTTCTTAAGGTCGGGGTTAAAATCTCAAAAACTTCCCGCATTCTTCCCCTCCTTCCTTTTTTTGTATATAAAATATTAGACAAGTTAGTGTTTTATGCTATAATTTAGTTAATAAAACTTGAGGGGGATTTTTATGGAGCAAGCCCAATTCACGCAGGAAGTTTTAAAAGCCCTGAGTAATCTAAACAGTCACCTGCAACGGATTGACCAAAGTCTCTTTGACCTAAATACTAAAGTAACAAACATCGAGCAAAGACTGGATAGAGTTGAACAAAGACTGGAAAATGTTGAACAAAGACTGGAAAATGTTGAACAAAGACTGGATAGAGTCGAACAAAGACTGGACAGCGTAGAAAAGAGATTGGACAAAGTTGAAGAAAGATTGGACAAAGTTGAACAAAGATTGGATAGAGTTGAACAAAGATTGGATAAAGTTGAAGAAAGATTGGACAAAGTTGAACTAAGGCTTGACCATTTAGAAGGTGAGGTTATTAGTCTTAAAGTTCGGGTAGAAACTCTGGAAAATCGCTTTGATTCACTGGAAAAAAGGACAAGCTCTTTAGAAGAAAACCAAAACATCATTGCTAAAAACGTTTTATATCTTACCGAAAAAATGCCGGAGCTTTTCCGTGAAGTTGCAGGGATCGCCGCAAAGCAACAGGAAATTCTTGAAAACCAAAGTAAATTTGCAGAATTTGCCAGGACCTACTCTCTGAAAACCGACTTTTTGGCCCACCGCTTACAGGAATTAGAAAAAGAATTTTGGGTACTTAAAACCGGCTACAAACCCGAGGTAAATTTTTAAGGCGGGATTGCTCCCGCCTTAAATTACATCATCGTAATTTTGTTGATTTAAAGCCTGTTCTCTCCTATTTTCAATAAACTCACTTACCAGCACCAGGGCCCCGCAGTTAGGACAGGTAATCTCATAATTATCGTCCGCTTCCAAAAGCTCCCTTTCAAAATAAACCCGTTCTCCGCATTCGGGACAGGTGACATAGGTAAACTCTTCGTCATCATCGTAAACTGCATCTTCTAATTCATATAAATCATCGTCCACCGTTTCTACGTACTCTTCAAGCCGTTCCTGGTCGTCTCTTAAGCTCCTTACTTCTTCCGTAAGGTCAGCGATTAAATCAATTATTTCCGTAATTATTTCCCCTTCTTTACCCTTTTCCTTTAAATTAATGCCTTCTGCAAGTCCCTGCAAGTAGCTTACCCTGCCGACAATGTCATCCACAAAAATCCCTCCCGGAAAATAATTTCTTTTTTATTATTTCCGGGAGAGCAAATTTTACTCCACCGTCACGCTTTTTGCTAAGTTGCGCGGTTTATCAACATCGTTACCCCTTAAAACTGCCATATGGTACGCCAAAAGCTGCAAAGGCACCACCGCTAAGATGGGAGCTAAAAGCTCCGGTACCCGGGGTAGATATATTTGCTCATCGGTAACTTTAGCTATTTCCTTTTTGCCTGCAAAAGCTATTCCAAGAATGGTAGCTTCCCGGGCATTTACTTCTTTAATGTTAGAAAGCATCTTTTCAAATAGAGCTTCCTGGGTAGCCAGAGCTATTACCGGTACGTCTTTGACAATTAAAGCTAAAGTCCCGTGCTTTAACTCACCGGCAGCATAAGCTTCGGCATGAATGTAAGATATTTCTTTTAACTTTAACTGTCCTTCCAAGCTTACCGCAAAATCAAGACCCCTGCCGATAAAGAAGGCATCCTCTTTATTTAAATGCTTTTTGGCAAACTCAATAACTTTATCTTCTGCTTCAAGAACTTCCTGCACTTTCTGGGGAATTTCTTTAAGCCCGAAGACCATTTCTTTATAAAGTTTTTCGTCAATGGTGCCTTTTACTCTTCCCAGATAAAGAGCAAAAAGGTACATCACGAGAAGCTGGGTAGTGTACGCCTTGGTCGAAGCCACCGCAATCTCCGGACCTGCCCAGGTATAAATCACGTCATCGGCCTCCCGGGATACGGAGCTTCCTACCACGTTAGTTACCGCTAAAACCCGGGCTCCCCGCTTTTTTGCTTCCCTTAGCGCTGCTAACGTATCGGCTGTTTCCCCCGACTGGCTGATTACCACCAAGAGGTCATTTCGCCCAATTAAAGGATCCCGGTAGCGAAACTCCGAAGCCACATCCACTTCAACCGGAATCCGCACCAATTTTTCCAAAAGATACTTCCCTACAAGTCCCGCATGATAAGCGGTCCCGCAGGCAGAAATAAAAATACGGTTTAAGCTTTTATAAAATTCAAGGTTTTCCTCAATTTCCGGCAGCTTTACTTCTAAGTTTTCGGCATCTAACCTACCGGCTAAAGTATCCCTTAAGGCTTTGGGCTGTTCAAAAATTTCCTTTTGCATGAAATGGGCGTAACCGCCTTTTTCCGCTTCTTCGGCATTCCAGGTTACTTCATAGATTTCTTTGGCCACCGGATTTCCACCCATGTCGTAGACTTTCACTGTGTTAGCGGTTAATTCAGCAATTTCGCCATCCTGAAGGATATAGGTCTTTCGAGTATGGTTCAAAATGGCCGGAATGTCTGACGCAAGAAAATTTTCGCCATCCCCTAAACCCACAATTAAAGGGCTATCTTTTCTTACCGCCACTATCCTGCCCGGTTCCTCTAAAGCCAGGAAAGCTGCCGCATATGAACCGTGTAATCTTTTCTGAAGCTTTATTACCGCCTCTAAAAGGTCACCCGCATAATACTTTTCCAAAAGGTGAGCTAATACTTCCGTATCGGTTTCCGAGCGAAAAGTATGTCCCTCAGCCATTAATTCTTCTTTTAAATCCAGGTAATTTTCGATAATCCCGTTATGCACCACGGCAAATTTGCCGGTACAGTCCAAGTGCGGGTGGGCATTTTCATCCGACGGTTTACCGTGAGTTGCCCAGCGGGTATGACCGATACCGGTAGTGGCATTTAAAATAACCCCGGAAAGCTTTTCTTCTAAATTGGCAATTTTTCCCACAGACTTGGTAATCTTGATATGGCTATCTTCGATAACGGCTATACCTGCCGAATCATAACCCCTGTACTCCAATTTTTTAAGGCCACTGATTAAAATCGGTGCTGCAGGTTTAGGTCCAATATAGCCAACAATTCCGCACATGTTTGTTTCCCCCAATCAATAATAGTTTATTATTTTCAGTTTTTAGTTTTTTCAAAAGGCAAAAAAGCAATAAAATACCCTCCCCACAATAATAGTGGTAGGTGATTAGCGTTAGGCAGTCAGTAAAAGTATATTTTTACCAGCCTTCATTACCCTGCCAAATATTGTGGGTTTAACTCTTAGAGTATAAAATTTGTAACATACAAGCAGATTTTCCCATTCTTGAGGTCGGTGAAAAAGAGCCAAAAAAATTTTTTACAGACAACTGACCACCGACTACCAACCACTGTTAATGTATGGTCGACTTCAGTCAACTAAAAGATTTCTACAGCTAAAACCGCCACAATTTATCGGTGGTTAGTGGTAAGAAGTCAGAAAGTAACTAAAGATTTTACCCACCACAGACGACCAACCACCGACCACTTTTATTCGCCCGGCGCCCTTTGTCCCGAAGATTGCTCTTCGGTTTTGTCCGACGCCTTTAACGGCCGCGAAAAGCCGGGAGGCATCCGCCGATACCTCGATAAACCTCCACCTCGTCAACCCCAAAAGGGGTCCCGGCGCTTTAAGGTAATAAATGCCTATAATTTTTCGATAACCGCTATAATCTCATCCACCACCTCCTCGGTAAGTTTTGCATCAGCTCCTTCCGCCATAACCCGAATTAGTGGCTCGGTTCCCGAAGGTCGAACCAAAATCCTTCCTTCCCCGAGCTTTTTTTCACCCCGGGCAATGGCTTTGGCAAGTTCCTCTGATGCCATAATCTTTTCTTTATCCAAAACCCGCACGTTTTTTAAGACCTGCGGGAATTTGGGCATTTCCTGAGCAAGTTCCGATAGCTTTTTCCCTTCAGCCACTATTACCTGCATTAGCTGTAAAGCGGTAATAATTCCATCACCGGTGGTATTATGGTCTAAAAGGATAATGTGCCCGGACTGTTCGCCACCGATAATCGCTCCATTTTTTAACATTTCTTCTAAAACGTACCTATCACCAACTTTCGTCTCTAAAACTTCAATACCCTCCCGGGCAAAAGCTTTTTTCAACCCCAAATTGCTCATTACCGTTACCACTATCCGGTTATTTTTTAATAAACCCTTTTTCTTTAAGTACTTACCAATAATCACCATAATCTGATCGCCGTCAACTAAATTCCCCTTTTCATCCACCGCCAGCACCCGGTCAGCATCACCATCATGGGCAAGACCCAGATGGGCCCCTTCCTCCACCACCGCCCGCATTAAAGCTTCCGGGTGGGTCGAACCGCAGTTAGCATTAATATTGGTACCATCGGGAGTGTTGAAAATAGGAATAACCTCCGCCCCAAGTTCTTCATAAATTTTGGGAGCAACGTATGAAGCAGCTCCGTTGGCACAATCCACCACTACCCTAAGGCCGCTAAAGGGAAGTTCTACCGTATTTTTAGCAAAAGATTTATAAAGTAATACCGCATCGGAAATTTCCCGTACCCTGCCTATTTCTGCACCAATTGGCCGGATGGGTATTTCCTTTTCTCCTAAAACATACTTTTCAATTTCTTCTTCCACTTCATCGGGAAGTTTAAAACCCGAACCGCTAAAGAATTTAATACCGTTATCTTCCATGGGATTGTGCGAAGCAGAAATTACTGCCCCGGCAGTAGCTTTTAATTCCCGGGTTAAATAAGCAATAGCCGGGGTAGGCATAACCCCAACTCTTAAAACATTAAGGCCAACGGAAAGAATTCCGGCAGCCAAGGCTGTTTCCAACATGTCTCCGGAAATGCGGGTGTCCTTCCCTACCACTATTCCCTGTCCATTATATTTTTTCTTTAACACATAGGCTGCAGCTCTACCGAGTTTATAAGCCAGTTCGGGAGTTAAATCGCGGTTAGCAACACCCCGCACCCCATCGGTACCAAAAAGCTTACCCATTATCCTTCCTCCTTTGTCAGGTATTTTATAACCGCTTCCGCCGCTCTTATCCCGTCTACTGCAGCACTTACTATTCCGCCGGCATAGCCGGCTCCTTCTCCGGCAGGAAAAAGTCCCAAAAAACCTAAAGCCATCCCCTTTTCGTCCCGCGTAATCCGCACAGGTGAAGAAGTTCGAGTTTCCGGCCCCGTTAATATTCCTTTTTCAATAAAGCCCGGTATTTTCCGATTAAAATCCATCAGGCCTTCTTTTAGCATTTGATTTACGTATTCGGGAAAGAGATCGTTTAAATCGGAAGCTACAACTCCCGGTTTATAAGTAGCATTGGCTACTTCTTCAAAACTACTTATTTTCCCCGAGAGAAAATCCACAGCCCGTTGCGCCGGCGCATGGTAGTTTTCGCCGCCAATTTTATAGGCTTTTTGCTCAATCTTCCTTTGGAATTTAACTCCACCCAAAGGCCCTTCGTAAAAATCCTCGGGATTTACCGATACCGCCAGGGCGCTGTTGGCAAATTTCCCGTTCCGGCGGTAATAGCTCATTCCGTTAGTAACCACACCGCCTTCCTCAGAGGAAGCTCCAACCACCACCCCGCCAGGACACATACAGAAGCTAAAAGTAGCCCGCCCCATTTCCTTGTTTTTATAGACAAGCTGGTACTCGGCAGCCCCTAACTTGGGATGCCCGGCATACCGGCCATATTGAGCTTTATCAATTAGGGTTTGCGGATGTTCAATTCTTAGTCCTATAGCAAAAGGCTTAGGCTCTATCATAATACCTGCATTTAATAACATGGAAAAACTGTCCCGGGCCGAATGGCCTATGGCTAAAACTACCGCCGCTGCCCGGCACTCTTCCCGGCCGTTTACTACAACACCTACAACTTTCCCTTTTTCCACCAATAATCCCGTGACTTTAGCCGAAAAGCGAACCATCCCACCTAATTGGATTATTTCCTTCCTTAAATTAACTACAACCTCCCGCAGGCGGTCGGTACCTATATGAGGTTTGGCAAGATAAAAAATCTCTTCGGGAGCTCCGGCAGCCAAAAGCCATTTATAGACTAAAGCAATCCTCCGGTCGTGGGTGCGGGTAGTAAGTTTGCCATCGGAAAAAGTCCCCGCTCCGCCTTCCCCAAACTGCACATTGGACTCGGGATTAAGGTTCCCGTTTTGCCAGAACTCCCGCACATCCTCTACCCGTTCGGCTACAGGCTTCCCTCTTTCCAGCAGTAAAACCGGAAAGCCAGCTTTTGCTAAAGACAAAGCCGCAAAAAGGCCTGCCGGACCTGCCCCCACCACCACTACCGGTTGGTTTAAAGCTACATTTAGCTTATGAAAATCTTCCACTTCCGGTTCCGGTAGGGACACATATTGGTCCTCTAAGAGTCTTTTCGCCTTTTCCTGAGAAATAGCAAGATCCACCAAAACCGTATACACAAAAAAAAGCCGCTCTTTTCTACGAGCATCAACGGCTTTTTTAATTATTTTCAGGGATATTACCTTATCTTCCCTCAAACCGTATTTTCGGCACAGTTCGGTTTTTAATTTTGCTTCATCGTCTTCGATTCTTAACCTTAAATTACTTATTTTAAAAAGCATTATCGTCACCTTTTAGGTTGCCAATATCAATGAAATTATAGATATTTTATTTTTTCTTGTCAATTTCAATGTATACTTCGACCCTATCAGTGCTATAATATACTCCATCTTCCCGAATAAGGGAAACTGTAACCTTTTTGCTTTTTCTGGCCCCATTTATATTAATTTCTTCCGTAAATACCGTATCCTGCAAAACCCCCGATGGAATCCAGCCGGAAACCTGTATCTTGGGGGGAGTTATTTTCGTCCGTACAATTTGGTACCCCGGAGCCGGTTTGCCGGTAATTACCGGCGTTACTTTAACTTCTTTCTTGTAAAACTGAACAAAATTATTTTTTTCGTTTGCTACGTAAAACCATAAGAGAACCGCCAAAAATACCGATGTTACTTTTAAAATTAAATTTTCCCGCAAGTTTTAAAACCTCCATTTTTTTGCGCTTTCCCGGTAAAATAAAAGATTTTCAATAAGTTTTCGTTGAAGTTCATCGCGGCTTAAATACCGGTAAAGTTTCCCCTCCACCGCCAAGGAGATTACTCCCGTTTCTTCCGATACAATTAACACCACTGCATCGGTCTCTTCGGAAAGGCCCAATCCAGCCCGGTGACGGGTACCGAGATTTTTTAAAGAAAAATCATTATGGGACAACGGTAAAAAACATGCAGCAGCGGCTATCCGGCCATTACGAATAATCACCGCCCCATCATGAAGAGGTGACTTAGGAATAAAGATATTAATTAAAAGCTCCGCCGAAAGTTCGGCATCTATCCTGATTCCCGTTTCTATGTATTCATTTAAACCGGTATTTTTCTCCACCACGATAAGTGCCCCGATTTTTTGTTCGGAAAGCTTTAACGCGGCACCGGTTAATATTTCAATATTATGCCTTAACTGCTTTTCATCGGTTTCGGTAAGGGTAGTTTTAAAAAGAGAGCCCCGGCCAAGCTGTTCTAAAGCCCGGCGCAGTTCCGGTTGAAAAACAATGGGCAGGGCCACCGCTAAAAAAGTCATTGACTGTTTCAAAAGCCAGCTTACAGTGTTTAACCCCAAGGCTTTTGCTAAAGCGTTCGCTAAAAGTAAAATCACAACCCCTTTTAACAGGGATTCGGCCCGACTTCCCCGAATTAAAACCAAAAGTTTGTAAATAACAAAGGAAACTATAGCAATATCTAACAGAGTTGTCAAAAAATAAGGAATAACCTCTTTTATGCCCATAAAACTTCTCCCTGTATTTTGCTACTACATACGTTATTTTAACATTTTTCTCCTAAAAAAGTAAGAAAACCGGCATAAAATTTAATGCCGGTTTAATCAAGATTCATTTTTGCGAACAAGATTTTCTGAAACGGTAAGATTCTCATTTAATAACCCTAAATAATTTAAACCGTGAATAATTAAGCTCAAGATCACACCTACTACTGCAGCTAAAGCCATGCCTTTTATTTCAACCGTTCCTAAAGTTACTTTAGCTCCACTCACTCCTACAATAAAAACTACTGCCGATAAAACCAAATTGACATTTTTTCCATAATCAACCATTTGCTCAATTAGCATCCGAATACCTGAAACAGCTATAACTCCAAACAGTAAAAGACTTATTCCGCCCATCACCGGCCGGGGAATGGTTTGGATTGCTGCAGCAAGTTTACCAATTAACGAGAGGATAATAGCTAATACTGCAGCCCCTCTAATTACCCATACCGAATAAACCCTGGTAATAGCCATTACCCCAATGTTTTCGCCATAGGTAGTGTTGGGAGGAGAACCGGTAAAACCGGAAATTACGTTAGTTACACCATCGGCAAAAAGGGATAAATGAAGACCCGGTTTTTTCACCAGATCCCGCTCCACGATATTTCCAGTAACTATTAAATGACCAATATGTTCTGCCAATACTACAAGAGCTGCCGGCGCCATGACTATTATGGCATTTAAATTAAACTGAGGTGTACTAAAGGTTGGTATTTTAAACCAGGGAGCTTTAGCCACCAGTGAAAAATCTACCATCCCCTGAGTCCAGGCAAAAAAATATCCGGCTATAATGGCAATTAAAACCGGAATAATCTGCAAAAAACCCCGGAAAACTACTGACCCAATTATTGCAACCAAAAGGGTAAACATGGAAACCATGACTACTTTAGGATTCATTGTCCAATTTTGTCCGCTGGGAGCAATTCCCGCCATTTGGGCCGCTACCGGTGCTAACTCCAGACCAATTACCGCAACTACGGCCCCCATCACCGGAGGTGGTAACACTATATCAATCCATTTGGTACCTGCTATGTAAATAATTCCGGAAACCACAATGAAGAATAAACCAAAAAAGATAAAACCAGACTGGGCAACAGGATAACCCCATTTAGACATGATAAGTAAGGTAGGAGCAATGAAGGCAAAGCTGGAACCAAGATAAGCAGGAATTCCACCCCGGGTAATATAGGTGTAAAGCAATGTTCCAATACCGTTCATTAATAAAGCAATTGCTGGATCAATTTTAAACAGGAGCGGTACTAAAACCGTCGCCCCAAACATTGCCATAAGATGTTGGAAACTAAGCGGCAACGTTTCCAACAGAGGTAGCTTTTCTTCTACCTGGATTATTCGTCTTGCCATCTTTTCACCCTTTCCAAAAAAATTAATTTTTTTTATTCTATCATACTACTTAAAATTGTAACAATAATCGCCAAAATTTTCAGGTTTCAAGTTAAAAGTTCTAAATAAACCTCAAGACTTCCTCCGCAGATCATCCCCTCTTCTCCCGCTAAAAAGTCTGTTAATTGGCTTTTTACCAAAGCATACTTTTTTTGCGGATTATCAAAAAGAGTTAGGGCTTCCCTTTTTACTTCCGCTTCCACGCACCCGCCCCCGATGGAGCCGATGGTAGTACCATCTCGCAAAACCAACATGCGGGCTCCGGGTTTTCTTGGAGTTGAACCATGGGTTGCAATTATCGTGGCCAACACCCCGGGTTGTTCCTCAAGGATTTTATTTATTTCCCGTAAAAACTCATAATTCAAGGTCTCCATATCAAACCTCCGAGAGTTTACGATGTTTTGGAGTTTTATGGTAATAAACTGCCTGTATTTCAGCAATGATAGCCAAGGCTACTTCAGCCGGTTCCTTTCCTCCAAGATCTAAGCCAATAGGAGCGTAAATCTTTTTTAAATCTTCCTCAGTAAAGCCTTTTTCTTTTAAAGCTTTAAACACAGCTTTTACTTTAGTCCTGCTACCAATCATTCCAAGATAGGCCAGGTTATAAGGTAAAAACTGCTCCACGCAGGTAAGGTCATGCTGGTGCCCCCGGGTAACTACTACCACTGCTAAATTTTCCGCAGGTTTAACATGTTCTAAAACCCGTTCAAAACTATCGCATACGTACTCATCGGCCCCCGGAATATTTTGCCTTGTGGCAAAGGTTGGACGGTCATCGTAAAGGGTGATATGAAAGCCCAGTTCCCGGGCAAAAGTAACCAAAGGTCGAGCTACATGACCTGCTCCAAGGACAAGAAGCTTTCTTTGCGGAATAATAGGTTCAACAAAAATTTGTTCCTTCGTTAAATATACCGGTTCGTTAATTCCTCCAGTGTAATATTTTTTAAGCTCCAACGCTTTATCGGAAGTGGCAAAAAGAAGTTCTCCGTTTTCAGCTAAAAGAAGCTTATCTTCGGAAAATAAACGGGAGATCAGAAAACATTTTTTCCCTTTAGCTAAATTTTCTGCTATTACTTTAAACAACATAGTAACTCCTCTTTTGTGAACTTTTATAATTTAGAGTTCTTTACCTAATATATTAAACCATCGGCACATTCTGAAAAAGATACTTTTTTATAAACAATAAGTTTTTAAATTATCAAACATTTACAAAGGGTTTATTATGTTTTAAGATGAATTTATGGTGACAATTACGGCTTGTGATTCACTAAAAGGGGGAGAAGGAAATGGGTCAATCGCTAATTGCCCTTACCATCTTTTTGGGGACCTATGCCTTAATTATTTCCGAAAAGCTTCACCGGGCCATTGCCGCACTTTTAGGCGGTACTTTATTAATTATTCTTGGAATTGTCTCTCAAGAAAAAGCAATCCACCACATCGACTGGAATACCCTGGGTCTCTTAATTGGCATGATGATTATTGTCGGCATTACCAAAAAAACAGGAGTCTTTCAGTACCTGGCGGTAAAAGCGGTTAAATGGGCCAAAGGGGAGCCAGTTTATATTTTAATAGCTCTGGCTACCGTTACCGCCTTTTTATCGGCATTTTTAGATAACGTTACAACAGTTTTACTGATTGTTCCGGTAACCTTCAATATAACTGACCGGCTGGGGATAAATCCTATTCCCTTTCTTATTTCCCAGGTGTTAGCCAGTAACATCGGCGGTACCGCCACTTTAATCGGTGACCCGCCCAACATTATGATTGGCAGCCAAACTCACTTGGACTTTTTAGATTTTCTTAAGAATTTAACTCCAGTCGTAGCAATAATCCATATTGCAACTATGTTTCTTTTTTATTTAATTTATCGTAAAGATTTTAATGTGTCAGCAGAATTAAAAAAGAAGTTACTTGATTTAAATGAAATTGACGAAATTAAAGATTTTGCCCTCTTAAAGAAAAGCCTTTTTGTCTTAGGCCTCGTCATTCTTGGCTTTATTTTGCACGGTACACTTGGTTTAGAATCGGCCACCATCGCCTTATTTGGTGCAGCGCTTTTATTAACCATCACCCGGGACGAGCCGGAGGAAGTGCTTTTAACCGTGGAATGGCCTTCCATCTTTTTTTTCCTGGGTTTATTTATCGTGGTAGGAGGCCTTGTGGAAACGGGAGTTATCGACCGGGTAGCCCGCTGGAGCCTGGAAGCCACCAAAGGTAATTTCACTTTAACCGGGATGTTAATTCTCTGGCTTTCGGCCATAGCTTCGGCATTTGTCGATAACATCCCCTTTGTGGCCACGATGATTCCGTTAATTCAGAAGATGGGTGCTTTAGCCGGCATGACACCACAGGCTTTGGAGCCGCTGTGGTGGGCCTTATCTTTAGGCGCCTGCCTGGGCGGCAACGGTACGATAATTGGCGCTTCAGCTAACGTGATTGTGGCGGGTTTAGCTGAGAAAAACGGCTATCCGATTTCGTTTATGGGTTTTATGAAAATAGCCTTTCCTTTAATGCTGGTTTCGATAGTGATTTCCATGGGCTATCTTCTCCTGTTTTATTTTTAAAACCATTTAAGCCGCGCTTTTGCGCGGCTTTTGTATTAAATTTGATACTTTTCTTTAATAAATGGTAAGATAAAAAATAAAAAGCCCGGAGGTGTCTAATGTTTATTGCAATTGCTGTTTTCTTAGTTAGTTACTTATTTATCATTACCGAAAAAATAAACCGAACTGCCATCGCCCTTTTAGGCGGAACCGTGATTTTAATTACCGGCACCTTAACCCAGGAAGAAGCAATCCACTACATCGACTGGAATACTTTAGGCCTTCTCTTAGGCATGATGATTATCGTCGATCTGACCAAGCACTCCGGATTATTCGAGTATTTAGCCCTAAAAGCGGTTCATCTCACCCGGGCCAATCCTATAGCGCTTCTAATTGTTCTGGGTTTAATCACCGCTTTTTTATCGGCAATTTTAGATAATGTAACTACGGTTTTACTGATTGTGCCGGTAGCCTTAACCATAACCCGGGCCCTTAATATTTCTCCTTACCCGTTTTTAATTAACCAAATTTTAATGAGCAATATCGGCGGAACGGCAACGTTAATTGGGGACCCTCCCAATATTATGATCGGAAGCCAAACCCATCTTGGCTTTATTGATTTCTTAATTAACCTTAGCCCGGTTGTTTTGGTAATACTTATAGTAACTTCTACTATTTTTTACTTTTTGTTTAGAAAAAGTTTTGCGGTGGACGATAAATTAAAACAAAATCTTTTAGCTTTAGATCCTAAAGACAAAATTACCGATTATCTTTTATTAAAAAAGAGTTTAATTATCATTGCCCTTACAATTTTAGGTTTTAGTCTTCATCAACTATTTCACTTAGAATCGGCTACCGTCGCCCTTTTTATGGCCATGGTTTTTCTGGCAATTTCCGGTAAGGATATTGAACACGTCCTTTTAGGGGTAGAATGGCCCACTATCTTTTTCTTTTTAGGGCTTTTTATCATGGTTGGAGCTTTAGAAGAAACCGGAGTTATCCATAAAATTGCTGTCTGGGGATTAGAATTAACCAAGGGAAATGTTTATTTAACCGGAGTGTTTATCCTCTGGGTTTCAGCCATAGCTTCAGCGTTTATCGATAATATTCCTTTTGTCGCCACCATGATACCTTTAATCAAAACCATGGGTAATCTTGCGGCTTTTTCCCCGGAAGTAATGGAAAGCTTCTGGTGGTCTTTAGCCTTAGGAGCCTGTCTTGGCGGTAACGGTACGATTATCGGTGCTTCGGCCAACGTTATTGTTGCCGGAATTGCCGAAAAAGAAGGTTATCCTATAAGTTATGGAAGGTATTTTGTTTACGGTTTCCCTCTGATGCTATTATCAATAATAATCTCCATGGTTTATCTAACTTTGTTTTATTTTATGTAAGGGAGAGGTTTTATGAAAGAAAAATATACCGGTTGTCTTCTTGGCTTTTATTTGGGGGATGCCTTGGGAGTTACTTTAGAAAATATGGAAGAAAAAGAAATTAGAAACAAATACGGCGTCTTTCAGGACATAGCCGGCGGCGGCCCTTTTAACCTCCCTCCCGGAGAAGGATCCGATGAAACCACAATTTTAACTAAAACCGCCGAAGCAATCTTGCAAGATCCGGAAAATCCTTTTCCTTACTTATTGGAAGAACTGCAAAAAGAAATTTCCAAACGTCCCGAATTATACGGTATTGCTACCAGAACCTCCCTGGAAGCTTACGGCATCTTTGGTGCTGATTTGGAAAAAATTGAAAATTATTTAATTAGCAAACTGGGAGAAAGGCTTTGTGGAAACGGCAGTTTACCTCGTATAATACCTACAGCCCTTTTTTATGGTGACGATGAAATTTACCGGCAATATGCTTTAATCCTGTCAAGACTTACCCATCCCCATCCTGTGACCGATTATCTGGCAGTTTTTTGCGGCTTTTTTCTAAAAGAGCTTTTACAAACTAAAAACCGTTTAAAAGCATATGAAGAAGCCCTAAAAAAATCAGACTTTTATCTAAAAAGAGAAACTCTGGCTCAAGCCAGAGCTTCCCGGGAGAGATTATACCGTTTATCATATCTAAACGCCTGTGACTTAAAAACCGGGGGTTTTGTCACAGATACCGTCGAAGCAGCGGTCTACATTTTCCTTGCCGAAGATAATCCCCTGGACATAATCGTTAAATCCGCCAACTTAGGCGGCGATGCCGACAGTCGTGCCGCCCTTGCCGGTGCCCTGGCCGGTATTTATTACGGCCGGGCGAAACTCCCGGAAGAGTTATTAAAAAAGCTTACCCAACCTTCTCATCTTGAACAGTTAGGGGAACTCCTTTGGGTAAAAAAATGGTAAAGGTCGTACCCGCGCCCGGAGTACTATCGACTAAAATACTGCCCCCATTTTCCTGAATTAATTTCTGGCAGATGGCAAGTCCTATACCGTTGCCATCCTTTTTAGAGGTAAAGAAGAGGTTGAAAATTTGATTTAAGTACTGAGGTGGGATACCTATTCCGGTATCTTGCACCTCAATTTTTATTTTATCCCCGTACTCCGCGGCTTTAATTTTTATTTCCCCTTTATCTTGGATAGCATCAATTGCATTTAGTAAAAGGTTCATAAAAACATGCCTTAACTGCATGGGATCAGCATAAACCGCAAAACCCAAGTTTTCTTTAAATACTGTTATTTGTTTGGCAATAAACTGCGGTTCTAATAAATTCAATAAAGGAGCAATTACTTCTTCTAAAACAACTATCTCTTTTTTCGAGTTTTGCGGGCGCGCGTAATTAAGTAAATCATTAATTAATTTTTGTACGTTGTCCAATTCATTTTTTAATATATTAATAACTTCTTCCCGGAAAGCAGGGTCATTTGCCTTAAGCGGCAACAGCTCTAAATAGCTTTTTACCGTAAAAAGAGGATTTTTTATTTCGTGAACAAAACCCGCTACCAGCTGACCAACGGTTATTAATTTATCCCGGTTGATCATTAACTCAAGGCTCTTTTTTTCTTCGGTCACATCTCTAAAGTTAATTAATACCGCCCTAATTGAAGGAATGCTTATAAAGTTTATGCTTAAAAATTTTGTCTGTCCCTCTACAACCACCCGATATTCATTAAGGGAACAGGTCTGTCCCCGGTAGGCTCGCTCCAAAAAAGGCTCAGGAAAATAATCTTTAAGCGGTGTAAAAGAAAAATGTTTTCCTTCCAGCTGTTTATCGGTAATTCCTAAAATCCTTAAGGCGCTGTTGTTTATTCTTTTTATTATACGATTTTCATCCAAAGTTATAATACCGTTTAATTCATGTTCTAACATTTTGTCCATTAAATCTTTTTGAGCGGCCAGCTCACGGTAAGCTAAATTTAACTCGTAGGTAGCCCTTTCTACTTTTTGCTGTAAAAGACGGTTTAACCATAAAATAAACAGCAGGATTGTGGTAAAAATAAATATTCCCACGATAACATAAGTACGAATCCGGTTAAAATATAATCTTTTCTCGTAAGGAGATTCCCCAAACCACTTGGTTTTAAGACTATCAAGCTCTCCGGTAGTTTTTAATTTAACGATAGCTCCATTTAACTTTTTTAAT
This sequence comes from Carboxydothermus hydrogenoformans Z-2901, assembly GCF_000012865.1. Taxonomy (GTDB): domain Bacteria; phylum Bacillota; class Z-2901; order Carboxydothermales; family Carboxydothermaceae; genus Carboxydothermus; species Carboxydothermus hydrogenoformans. Next base: position 1,808,161 of record NC_007503.1, read on the forward strand.
AGCTCCTGGTTTTGCCCTTTTTTAACCCCCAAACCGTACCTGGTAATCGAAAGGGGTATACCCACAACTTTGATTTTATTTTCGAGATTTAGTTTTTGCAGCCAGTAAAGACCTGTATAATAATTTCCAATTACAGCATCAACTTCATTCTGTCCGAGGGCTTTAAGAGCTTGTTGCTGGTTTTCAAAATACTCCAGAGTAATATCCGGATAATCACCTATAAAGTCTAAAGCGACATCCGCCCTTTGGACACCCACCTTCAGGTTCCGTAAATCGTCAAAGCTTTTTACCACATAGTTATCGCTTCTAACAAAAATTACCTGACGGTTTTCCAGATACGCCTCGGTAAAGTCATACAACTTGGCCCGGGTTCGGGTATAATTTACCCCCAAAAGGACATCGGCCTTACCATCTTCAACCATTTTCCGGGCTTCAGCCCAGGGTAAAAGCTTAATTTCTATGTCAATTCCTGCCTTGCGGGCAACTGCAACAATTAAATCAACATCAAACCCCGCAGGATTATTGTTACCATCAAGATAGCATAAAGGGGGATAATCGTTATCACCAACAACGATAACCTTCTCTCGAGCTAATGCCGGGTTAGCTGCTAATACTAAAAAAGATGCGATAAATAGTATAATACCAAAAATCACCCTAACGCCTTTTTTCGACAAAATTCCCACCTCAAGCGAGTAATATTCGACAAAAGTTGTAACAATTCCTTTTAATCTTAAATAAAAAAAAATAACTATAAAGGATTTTTTTATAAAAAAGCGAATAACAAAGTAGGGGGAATATTTCGAATTTTTACAACTTTAAGGAGGGGGTTTGATGAAACCTCAAGACTTAACTAAAGAGCAGGCCTTAAAGCTTTTAGAGGATTTTGCCAAGAGATGGCTAGCTCACGATGGCCTTTGGTTTTTGGAGATGGAAAAAAATTTTGGTCTGGAAAAAGCCATCGAGCTCGATGAAGCTGCCTGGGCCCAGTTTACAGTCATCGAGGCCAAACGAATTAAAGATTTTTTAAAACTTCCGCAAAACGGAGGCCTTGCAGCTTTAGAAGTTGCCCTTCGTTTTCGTCTGTATGGCTTTTTAAACCAGCAGGAAATCTCCAGAGAAGGCAACAAATTAATTTACAAGATGAAAACCTGTCGGGTCCAGGAGCACGCAAGCGTAAAAATCTTCCAGACTTTCCCTGTAAGCCGGTGGGGATAACCGAATATTCCGGGTTTGCTCAAACCATTGATTCCCGGATTAAAACCCGGTGCCTGGCCTGCCCGCCGGACGAGCATCCAGACGATTTTTACTGCGCCTGGGAATTTTGGGTTGAAGATTAATTTTTTTGGCCTTTATTTTTGTTGCCAGTAATCATTTTTACGTAAGTTTCATACCAGAATAAACCCTTTAATAAATCTTTTTTCATAACATTATCACCTCCGTTTTAATATTTTAATAATGGAAAAGATTAATTCAAGACTTCATCCGGTATTTTTACATTTCTCTAACATACTTAATATAAACTTTACAAGAGATATGCAAATTTCTTGCAAAAGAAAACCGGGCCTTTCTGTGCCCGGTTATTCTTCTCTTATTCCCACTTCTCCCAGGTGTCTTGCCAGCACCGAGTAATTTAAAGTACCTGCAAATTTAAATACATCGTCAAAGTACACCAGGGGCAAAGGGTATTCTCTCATTTTTTCCTTTACTTCTTGAGGTAATTCTCCTTCAACGTCTACAAACTGGATGCTTACTCTGCCACCGAAGCGGCGTTCCAGGCTTGGCTTTAAAAACTTTACCAACTCTTCCTGAGTTGGAAGCGTTCCTCAACTGTAGCACTCCCGTTTCCGTGTTCCGTAAACAATAATTTTCATATTTACTCACTCCCCGCAAAATCCCTTCCAAGAGATAAGAGCCTAATATTGAACAAGCGAGATTACCTTTTTCCCGGTAAGTTTTTTCCGCCCTTCGAGAGCTAAAAGTTCAATTACAAACAAAAGGGCTTCTACCTTGGCTCCTAATCGTTCACAAAGCTCCACGGTAGCTTTCATCGTACCGCCGGTAGCTAAGACGTCATCAACAATTACCACTCGATCCCCCGGTTTTAACGCATCGGTATGAATTTCCAGAGTATTGTTTCCGTACTCCAAATCATAGGAAACACTAATACTTTCCCGGGGCAACTTTCCTTCCTTGCGCACCGGTACAAAACCAAGTCCCAGCTTATAAGCTAAAGGAGCCCCAAACATAAATCCCCGGGACTCAATCGCTACCACGTGGGTAGGCCTTAAATCTACTACCTTTTCGGCCAATAATTCTACGGTTCGGCGAAAAGTTTCGGGATTTTGCAGCAATGGAGTAATATCCCGAAAGATAATCCCCGGACTTGGAAAATCCGGAATATCATAAATGTATTTTTTCAGGTCCATACTTTACCTCCGTCAAAGTTAAATTAAAGTAATACCTCTTGTATATTAGGATATCTTTAGTTGTTTTACAAGATAGTTTTCGCCTTTTTTAAATAAAAACCAATGTATACATTTTCACAATTTTTGCAAATAAAAAAGGATTTTACCATCTTATGTAGAAATACTCAATATAAAGTACAAGCGGGAGGATAATTATGTTAAATAATCCTATACCTGCCTATATTAGAGTTAACAATCTTAAAAACCCTCTGCAAAAGGTAACCGAATTTCATCAGCTACTGGCAAAATTTAAAGACCCCGATGACATCTTAAGGGAAGTATGTTTTTACCTTAAAGATTTATGGCAGGCCTTAGGATGTAATATTGTCATCCCCAAAAACCCCAAATATGAATTTGAACTAAAGTCCCATTATTCATCTGCCGCTAAACCACTTCCGGAAAACATCAATGAAAACCAGGGGCTCAGTATTTATGTTTTTAAGGAAAAACACCCTGTTTTAATAAACGATACCACCACTTCTCCCCTTACCAACAAAGAAATAGTTAACTACTACGGTCACAAAAGTGCTATTGCAGCTCCTATGGTCGGAAAGTCTAAAACTTTGGGTGTAATTATAGTATTTCATAAAGAAAAAGAGTTTTTTACCATTGAAGACTTAGAACTTTTGACATTTTTTGCAAATCATACGGCTTACGTCATAGAAAATCTACAGCTCTTATACCGGCTGGAAAAAGGTATATATCAAGATTTCTTAACCGGCGTTTATAATTACCGTTACCTGCAGGAATGCCTTTTAAAAATAGCCGAAGACCAAACAAAGCTTCCACTTTCTGTTATCATGATCGACCTGGACAATTTTAAAAAGTTTAATGACATGTTTGGCCACAGAGCCGGTGACCAAATCATTAAAACCACCGCAAAAATCATAAAAAGTTCCGTACGCAAAAACGACCTTGTTTTTCGCTACGGTGGTGATGAGTTTGCCGTTTTACTTCCAGCAACTGACTACCAAACTGCTTTAAACGTAGCCCAAAGAATATCAGAAAAAATCAAACAATATACTTATGTTATTGAGAAAAATCGTTTTCGCGGTTTTATTAGAGCCTCGGTAGGAGCTTCAACTTTAGGGATTGCTCCGACCCCGCAAATGGTTTTGGATCTTGCCGATAAAGCCATGTACCAGATTAAAAGAAGCCGCTTTAACATTTTAAACCACATTGCTATAGAAGAAGAAATACTTTCCGATTTTAACCAGGCGGAAAAAACCTTATTTAAAACGTTAAAAGTTTTATTATCCTTAATTGACTTTAAAGACCACTATACTTTAGAACATTCCCGTCAGGTAAGCATCTTGTCTTACCATGTGGCCAAAAACTTAAACCTTGACCAGGAAAGCCTCAAAATTATTTATTTAGCAGGACTTTTACACGATGTGGGTAAAATCTGGATTGATGAAGCAATTATCAATAAACCGGGACCTCTAAACCTTTTAGAATCAGGTGCAATTAAAAAACATCCAGTTATCGGCGCCGAAATATTAAAGCCCATATCTTTTTTAAAACCTTTGATTCCAATAATTTACCACCACCATGAAAAATACGATGGCAGCGGTTATCCCGACGGTCTTTCGGGAAAAAATATCCCTTTACTTGCGCGGATAATTACTTTGGCCGATAGCTTTGACGCCATGACCTCAACCCGCCCTTACCGTGAACCTTTAAATTTCAAAGAAGCCATCCTTGAAATAAAAAAATGCAGTGGCAGCCACTTTGACCCCGACTTGCTGGATGTCTTTATAAAAACCTTATGCCAGCTAAAAAGCGAAACTACGGAGATTTTTAGCTAATCGGTTTTTAAATACCCCTTTTTTGACGTATCCAAAACCAAGAGCTACACCTTCATCGCAGATTAAATACCAGCCTTCCGACCACGGTACCGAAAAGCTTTCACCTTTTATAAATGCTTGAAGCAGCTCCCCGGGCAATTCCAGAGCACGAGTAAATTTTTTACTCAACAAACTAAAAGCTAAAGCCTGAGATGGTACAAAGCGTCCCTTTTTTATTTCGCCAAGTTCTCTGCCGGCACAAACCACCTTTAGACCGGTTATATCCGGCAAATTTTGCGGCAAGAGAAGTAATTTTTCTCCTTTAAAGGCCACTTCCGGCTCGGGTACAGTAAAATATTCCTGCCAAAACTTACTAAACTCTTCCATATTTATCTTTTTCCTTTTTGGTTTACCTTTCTTGGGTAAATGCGATTTTTTTCCGTCATCACACAATTTAACCATTCGTGCAGCAAAATGTCCTTCCCCCTTTTGTTGAAAGGGCCAGATTCTAAAGGTTTTCTGTAACTCCAGGTTACTTTCGGCCCACTCCGGTACACCCGGCGAAACCCCTTTGATTTCAATGCTTTCCAGTGCAAAGTTGGGGTTCTGTTTTAAAAACCAAGCCACCACTCTTTCGTTTTCTTCGGGATTAAAGGTACAGGTTGAATAAACCATTACCCCTCCTTCTTTTAAGAGTTTTGCTGCAGTGGTTAATAACTTTTTCTGGCGCACGCTGCACCCCAGAACATGCTCAATGGACCATTCATCGATAGCTTTGGGATTTTTTCTAAACATCCCTTCACCGGAGCACGGAGCATCCACTAAAATCCGATCAAAATAAGCTTCAAACTTTTCTTCAAGATTTGGCGGACTTTCATTTAGAACTAAAAAATTTTCATAGCCCCACCGTTCCAAATTTTCCGTTAGCACTTTAGCCCGGGAAGAATTTACTTCATTGGCAACTAAAATTCCTTCCCCTTTTAATTTGCTTAGGATTTGCGTCGATTTACCCCCGGGAGCAGCAGCCAAATCCAGTACCTTATCTCCCGGCTTTGGATCCAAAACTTCCACCGGCAGCATTGCCGAAGGCTCTTGTAAATAAAATGCCCCCGCCCAGTGCCAGGGATCTTTTCCTAAAAACATATCTTCAGAAAGATAATAACCTTCCGGGCACCAGGGAACCGTTTCTAAATATCCATAGCGTCTGTATAAATCCTCTTGGCTAATTTTTTCTGGATTAATTCTTAAACCGCGAAAAGGAGGAGCATTAATTACTTCTTTTAATTTTTCCGCTGCAGTTCCTAAAAAAGTCTGGTACTTTTCCCAAAATCCTTCCAATGGCCCCAGCCTCCACAAAACTCTGTTACATATTCAAAATAACACAAAAATTTATCCTTGCCAAAATCTTAATTTAAGGTATAATATAAACAGAATGTTCTTTCTGTGGGGGTGCGGATTTGGCAAAAAAAACTCCTGAGACAGAGATAAAACAAAAAATTTACCTGTCAGCCCGTAAACTCTTTGTTGAAAAAGGTTACCACCGGACCAGTATCCCGGATATTGTCAAAGATGCCGGGGTAAGTATTGGGGCAATTTATCACCACTTCTCTTCTAAAGAGGAATTGGCCCGCGTCATTCACGAAGATGCGGTGGAAAGTTTCTTAAGCCGGTACCAGTTACAGGTTGAAACAAAGGCCACCGCAAAAGAAAAAGTTCGTGGTTTTGTAGAAATGATGTTTAACTGGGCCGATGAAGATTTAATTACCGTTAACTACCTTTTACACGCCCGTCCCAAAGAAATTTTAGATTGCAACTTTACTATTTGCACTGCTGAAGGCTTGGAAGCCGTGAAAAAAATCGTTGAGTTTGGCCAAAAGGAAGGTACTTTTAAAGATACTGACCCGATACTTTTAGCTGCTTTTATTTCCGGCCCTGTCATGCGTATAATAGAATTAAAAACTGACGGTATTATCACCCAGCCTTTATCCAGTATCATCGATACCACTGTCCAGCTAATATTTGATGCCTTAAAAAAGTAATTTTATTTTTTAAATGCAACAGAAAGAATATTCTTTTTTATATAAATATTAGTGAAAGAATATTCTTTCTTTTAAGGAGGTGAAACGGTGTAAAGGGACTTTTGTTCTTATAATTTTTTGTTACAAGTTTCTCAAAATAATTTTTGCAGGAGGTTTTAAAAATGGAAAAATTAAAGGAAATTTTTCAGGAACGTTTTCGGGATAATTACCTCGAAAGAATTCTTTACAGCCATGACATGGGAGTTATCCCGAGTGCCGTTAAAAAGACTTTTAACTCCCTGCCCGATGCTGTAGTTCAGCCTGTAAACAAAGATGAAATTAAACAGTTAGTAATGTATGCGCAAACGGCAAAAATTCCTATTGTTCCCCGGGGCGCTGCTACCGCTGGGTTCGGAGGAGCCGTTCCCACCAAAGGTGGAATTGTGGTAGATTTTATCAGGATGAAAAAGGTTATTTCCTTTAACCCGGAAAAGCAAACCGTCACCGTTGAGCCAGGGCTTGTCTGGCAGGAGTTGGATGAGTATCTAAACCGTTACGGTTACACGTTACGGCTCTATCCTACCAGCTATCCCGGTTCCACCGTTGGCGGCTGGGTTGCCCAGGGCGGCACGGGTATCGGTAGTTATATGTTTGGAAGTTTTTTAGAAAATATCGTAGAGGTTAAGGCTATTCTCGGGGATGGAACGGAAAAAACCTTTGCGGGGGAAGAGCTAAAATTAATTTACGGTTTAGAAGGTATCACCGGCTTGATTTACGAAGTTACGATAAAAATTATGCCCAAAAAGGAAGAAGTACCCGTACTGGCAGCTTTTCCAGAGCTTGAAAGTTTAAGTGCATTAATGGATAGTTTAGAAAAAGAAAATCTTCCCCTGTGGTCCGTAAATTTAATGTCCCCGGAATTTGTAAAACTTCAGCAAAAAGCCCAAAATCACTATATTCTTCCTGAAGATAAATATTTTCTTAATTTTGTCCTGCTATCTCCAACCCAGAAAGATTTAGATAGCCTTGCGGAAACCTTAAACCGGTTTGGCGGACAAATAATGCCCTCCGCTATAGCTCAAGAGGAATGGAACAACCGTTTTTACCCGATGCGTTTAAAACGTCTTGGCCCGTCAATTGTAGCTTCCGAAGTTCTATTGCCAAAAAATCAAGCCTGGCGCTTTTTAACCGAAACAAAAAATAAGTTTAAAGGCGAATTTGCTTTTGAAGGCACTTTTGCCGCCAAAGACCAAATTACCTTTTTGGGATTTCTTTTAGCGGACGAACGAAAACTCAATTTCCCCCTGCTTTACGCTAATTCCTTAGTTGTAAATGACATGGCCTTGAAGATGCAGGGCCGGATTTTTGCCCTTGGCATGTATTTTACCGATTATGCGGAAGAGTTTTTAGGTAAGGATTTAGTGACAAAAATTTTAAGTTTTAAACAAAAAACCGACCAGAGCGGTATTTTAAACCCTGGTAAGATTCTTCCACCATCTCTGGATAAGAACTCTCCCTTAAAAGCCTTAAACGCCGCAATGAAGAGTGCTAATTTCAGTAAATCCCTTTTAGGCGGTCTCGGTAAACTATTAGGCGGCAGCAAGGAAGATAATGGCAACGGTAAAGCCATAAAGGGGCTACCGGCAGAAATGGTGGAAGAAAGTTATATTTGCGCCCAGTGCGGTTTCTGCCGAACCAATTGTACCGTCTTTATGCCCGATCCCTGGGAATCGAACTCTCCCAGAGGTAAATGGTATTTATTAAACCAGTACGCCAAAGGGGAAATTGAACTAAGCGAAGAATTAGTTAGCTCGTTAGTACTGTGTACTACCTGTAAAAAATGCAACGTAGTATGTCAAACCAATTTACCTAACGCCGAACGCTGGATTGGCCTAAGACCGATAGTTAACGAGAAGGGATATATTATCACCGGTTTGGATTTAGTTAAAGATAACGTAGTAAATACCGGAAACTTCTGGGGAGTACCAAAAGAGGCTAAAAACTGGATGCTTCCGGATATTGAATATGTGGAAGAAGGCGAAATCGCCTACTGGCCGGGCTGCTGGGCAAGTATCATAATGAAAAATATGCCGCAAAACATCGCTCGGATCATGAATAAGGCCGGCATACCTTTTGTGTACCTGGGAGAAGCAGAAGGATGCTGTGGTCTATATCATGTTCTCGGCGGTTACCAAGAAGAGTTTGCCGAAAAAGTCCGGGAAAACTACAAAAACTTTAAAGCCCGTGGCATTAAAAAGTTAATTCTCTCCTGTCCCGGCTGTTTTGCTACCTTTACCGAAAACTACCCGGAGATGGCCCACCATCTGGGGATTAACTGGGATATTGAAACCGAACATGTCACCGTATTTTTAAACCGGCTTATCGCTGAAGGAAAACTCAAATTCACTCAGCCTCTAAATGTTAAAGTAACTTACCACGATTCCTGCCATGTCGGACGGTGGTTTAACATTTACGATGAACCACGAAATGTTTTAAAAGCGTTACCGGGAGTAGAGTTAGTGGAAATGCAGCACAACCGGGAAAAAGGCCTCTGCTGCGGACTGGTAGCATCGTTTCACTCCATGCCGACCGTTGCTTATTCAGGGCAAAAGCGGATTCAGGAGGCGGAAGAAACCCAGGCAGATTATATCGTTACCAACTGTGCCGGCTGCGGTTCACAGATGAATTATACTTCTAACGCCTTAAATGCGAAAGTAAGGCAAAAAGATATCACCGATTTAGTTGCTATGGCTCTTGGAATAAATGACATTTTTGACCCTACCGAACCAATTAAAAATTACATGGAAGCTGCCGTTAAACTCTTAGCTCCCTCCTGCGTAATGCTTAAAAAATAGCAAAAAAAACGGTTCTGTCAGCCCCAGAAAATGGTGGTTGACAGAACCGTCCCTAAAATTACGCTTTGGCCAGGACATAGCGCGGTATTTTTAAAAGTAAAGCAAGCAGTACCGCTCCGCCTAAAAGGGCAGCAGAAATTTTATAGGCTATCAGATAATTCCCCGTCAGGTCTACCACTTTACCGGCTAAAAGCGGGCCCAAAACCCCTCCAATGCCCCAAGCGGTAAAAACCAAGCCATAATTTACTCCGAGATTTTTTGTTCCATAATAATCTGCCGTAGCGGAAGGGAAAAGGCTTAATAAAGCACCATAAGCTAAACCGGCAATTGCCGTACCAATAGCCATACTGCCGATGGTATGATAAGTTCCAAAGAGAAGCATATTAACACCGCCAACCAGGAAAACTAAAAGCATTGTGTTGACCCTGCCAATTCTATCGGAAGCCATTCCCGCCAATATTCTGCCGGAGGCATTAAAAATTGCCAGCAAAGCAACCAGCCAAAAGCCTTTTTCCCAGTTGGCCTGCTCTTTGGCAATGGTTGTAATATGCCCGATTATCATGAGACCCGCTGATGCAGAAAAAGCAAACATCAACCACAAAAGATAAAAACGGTAAGTTTTTAACATCTCCTGCCAGGTAAAATCCACATTAATTTTTAAAGTTTCACTGGTTACTCCTGTCGCCCGGTAACCTGCGGGAGGGTCGGTTAACAATTGAGCCAGGATAACGGTAATTACCAAAAAAATCATTCCTAAATAAATAAAAGTTCTCTCTAAGCCAAAGTGATTTAAAAACCAAGTGGTAAGGGGCGAAATATACACTGAAGCCAAGCCAAATCCGCTTACTACTATTCCGGTAATTAATCCTTTCTTCTCGGGGCCGAACCATTTTACCGCTGCCGGAGTTGCCGCCGCATAGCCAAGCCCAATTCCCGTCCCTGCCAGAATTCCAAAAGAAATAATTAAACCCGTTAAGGACGGTATTAATCCTCCCAAAATCATTCCGCTACCTATTAATATTCCCCCCACCGTTGCCACCTTGCGCGGGCCTATCTGGTCCTGAAGCCGGCCGGCAAATACCATGATAATCGCAAAAACCGCACAAGCTACGGTATAGGGAACTGCCGCCTGGGTATTGCTCCATCCCTGGGCAACTAACGCTTTTTTTATTACGCTCCAACTGTACAAAACCCCAAGCATCAAGTTAATCCCGGTACCAGCAGCCGTAACCAAAATACCCTTATTCACCTTTCCCACCTCTCTTAAATAAGTATTTTTTTAATTCCCCTACCCTCCTTTCCCAATTACTTACACTTAGATTATAGGTACCGTAACCCCCAGCAACAATAAATCTTATTTTAAAAGCTACATTTTGAGGTTAAGTTACCAAAATTTTCGGGTCAATCGCTGGAATTTTACAAAAACAGCAATTCAGACATTTATATGTGCAGTTCAAGAAAAAACCCCGCCTCTTTGGCTTTAGCCTAAAGAGGCGGGGCCGTTATCCTGGCAGCAGTATCCGGCCCTCACGCGGGATACCGCGCCAAAGTTTTAACCCTTACATTTCGGCACCAAGGCCGGTATTGGCTCGAACTGCCAGTTCGGCAAATTTTTCTTCCGCCACTTTTTCCACTTTAAGATAGCTTCCCAAGATTGCCCCTAAAAAGCCCAGCGGTACACTGACAATTCCGGGATTTTTTAAGGGGAAAATTGCTTCTTTCCCCATCACATCCGGGCCAATCATTACAAGCCCTACCGAGGCAATCAAACCTGTTAGAATACCGGTCACCACTCCGGCAGTATTAAACCGCTTCCAGAACATCGATAAAACAATAACCGGTAAGTTTGCGCTGGAAGCTACGGCAAAAGCCAAAGCTACCAGGTGAGCAACGTTCATGCCTTTGGCTAAAATTCCAATTAAGATGGATAGTATTCCAACCGTTAGTGCCGTTAGTCTTGCAACCTTCACCTGCTCGGCTTCACTGGCTTTTCCTCCCCGCAATACGTTGGTATAAAAGTCATGGGCAAAAGCCGAGGAAGCAGAAATGGTAAGGCCGGCAACTACCGCTAAAATGGTTGCAAAAGCTACTGCTGCGATAAAGGCTAAGAAAAACTCTCCTCCAACAGTTCCTGGACCACCGCCAATATACTGGGCTAAAAGGGGAGCCGCCATATTACCGCCTTTATCAAAGCTTTTTACCACATCCTGCCCTACAAAATAAGCAGCTCCAAAACCGAGAAAGGTAGTCATTATATAAAAAGCGCCAATTATCACCATTGCCCAGACCACGGATTTTCTGGCTTCCTTAGCATTGGGCACGGTGTAAAATCTAACCAGAATGTGGGGAAGACCGGCAGTACCGAAGATTAGGGCAATCCCCAGGGATATTTGATCCAGCGGATTTTTGTACAAATTCCCCGGCTCTAAAAAGCTCTGACCGTATTTTTGCGAAACTGCCCCCATAAATTTAACCAGGCTAAAGTCAAAATGGGCTAATACGGCAATCGATAGTACAATCGTACCGGTCATCAAAAGAACGGCCTTAATAATTTGCACCCAGGTGGTTGCCAGCATCCCGCCGAACACCACGTATAAAATCATCAGTAAACCTACAACAATAATTGCCGTTTCGTATTTCCAACCCAGCAGAAGCTTTATCAAGTTACCCGAACCCACCATCTGGGCAATCATATAAAAAAGGCTAACGGTAATGGTGCTTAATGCCGCTACCGACCGAACGGTTTTGTTATTCATCCGGTAGGCTAAAACATCCGCCATGGTATATTTACCTGAATTCCGTAAAGGTTCCGCTACCACCAGCAAAACCGTAAGATACGCCACCAGCCAACCCACCGAATACATAAAGCCATCATAACCATAAAGACAAATTAGTCCGGCAATTCCCAAGAACGATGCAGCACTCATATAATCGCCAGCTACCGCAATACCATTTTGCCACCCGGTAATCGATCGCCCGGCAGCGTAAAATTCCGACGTAGTTTTAGTTCTTTTCGCTGCCCAGTAAGTTATGATAAGGGTAATAAGAACAATAATGGAAAACAGGGTAAACGCCAAATTAATCTTCATCCCTACGTCCCTCCTTTAACTTCCTTAATAATTTCCTCGGCCAGGGGGTCAAACACTTTGTTAGCCTTTTGCACATATAGATAAGCTAAAATCCAGGCCATGAAGAACTGGGATAAGGCAAATAAATACGCCAGATTAATACTGCCAATTACCTGCCGCTTCATAATTCCGGGAAAATAACCCACCGAAATCGGCAGTAAGAAATAGTAAATTAGGAAAAAGATGACCCCCTTTACAATAAAACTTTTCTTTTCGGCTATGAGTTTCTGGTATTTTGGGTTCTCGTCGATATGGGATAGTTTTTCCTTTAAAAGCTGCTGCTCTCTTAAATGTTCCATAAAACCTCCTCCTTTCCGGGCTTACGCCCACGTTTTTAATATTAAAGTATTATTTTTTTAATTTTCTGACAATTGTCTCTCCTTAAACGGTTTTATTTTTAGAGCCAACTGCCTAATTTCCCCTCTTTAGTTAAAACGAAAAAATAAGAAAAACGAAAAGTGCATTTAAAACGGCTTTTTTGGCGGTTCGGGGGAATTTTAGTGACAGTAAATCCAAAAAGTTATTATATTTAAAAAAAAATCCCCTGGAAGGAGGGAATTTATTTGCCACAAACTCTATCCCATATCTATCCTTTTTCTTTGCTACCGGAAAATCTTTTAGAAGAATTAAGTAATAGCCTTACCTCCCGTAACTACCAGCCGGGCGAATATATCTTCAGGGAAAAAGAACCGGCAAGAAACGGCCTTTTTCTTGTCTTTAACGGCATTTTAGAAATTGTGGTAACCAGCGAACGCGGTCAGGACCTGGTAATCGCTCTGCGCCGTCCGGGTGAGTTTTTTGGCGAGACGGTACTTTTTAGCGGTGAACCTTACCCGGCAGGTATTCGGGCCGCAACGGAAGCCTTAATTGGGTTTATCCCGAAAAATATTTTTATGGAGATTTTAAACAAAAATCTCCCTTTTACCGCCGCCTTTAACAAAATTCTTACCGACCGTCTGCGGGATTTATATTTAGAAATATCCCGGGAAAGTCAAACGGACTCCTATTCCCCTTTAAACATTATTAAAAAAGCTTCCCAACTTATGAATCCTGAAGTGGTAAAGGCAACCCCCGGTGAGTCGATTAAAACTATAGCTAACCTCATGGCCCAGCACCAGGTAAGCTCGGTAGTTATCGTTGACAATTACAATCGCCCTTTGGGAATTATCACCGAACACGACCTTGTAAGAAAAGTTTTGGCCGAAAGTAAAACTCCTACCGACTCTTTAATAGCCTTGGACATTATGAACAAAAATCCGGCAACCATAAGCCCGGATGCTTACTACTCCCAGATTCTATTAGAAATGATTAAAAAACAAGTACGCCACCTCTTGGTAACCGAAAATGAAACCCTTTTAGGTATCATTACCTTAAAAGACCTTTTAAAGAGCCGGGAAACCGGCACCATTACCATCGTTAATTCTTTGGAGACCGCCAGTAGCCCAAAAGAAATTAAACAGGGATTGAAAGATGCCGAAGGGGTATTAACCGCTCTCGTTTCGGAAAAAGCCGGAATTGCCGAAATTTATAAAATTATGACCGAATTTTTCGACCGGGCGTACCGAAAAGCGGTAGAACTCGCTCTTACCGAAATGGAAAAAGAGTCGGGTCCTCCTCCAGCCGATTTTTGCTTTATTAACATGGGCAGTGCCGGTCGGGAAGAACAATATTTACGCACCGACCTGGATAACGGTCTTATCTGGGATAATCCTCAGGAGGAGCCCAAAATAGTTCAGGATTACTTTTTAAAACTTGGCCAAAAAATCAATAACCTGTTAATAGAAGTGGGTTTCAGTCCCTGTAAAGGCGGGGTTATGGCCAGTAATCCTTTTTGGAACGGACAAATAGTTCACTGGGAACAAAAACTTTTGGACTGGTTTTTAAACTTAACCGGAGAAAATATTCGCCTTTTTTCAATCTTTCTCGATTTTCGCCCGGTTTACGGTAATTTTAATTTAGCCGAAAAATTAAAGGAGCAGGTTTTAGAACAGCTTTCCCAAACTCCAATAGTGTTTTTCCATTTAGCCCGGGATGAGTATTTAAATAAAGTACCGCTTAACGTCTGGCACTCGTTTATTACCCCCAGATCCGGTCCACGCAAAGATATGCTTGATTTAAAAAGGCAAGGGACAATCCATTTTGTCGATGCCATCCGCCTATTTGCCTTACGGGAAAAATACTATTCCTCCAGCGCCACTTTAACCCGTTTAAAATTTTTAGAAACAAAACAGATTTTTTCCCAGGAAGAAATTGAAAATTTCCAGTTTGCCTTTGAAACCATTTCCTTATTTAGAATCAAAGAAAATTTAAGCAAAATTAAAGTAAATCTTACCCCCACAAATCTTATTAACCCTTACCATTTACCCCGCAAAGACCAAATGCTTTTAAAAGAAGCTTTAATTTACGCCCAGAAACTCCAGCAACTTACCGCCACCGCCTTCCGGGTAACCGCCTTTTAGGGAGGAATCTCATCATGATAAAATCTTTAAAAAAATTTTTAGAACAAAATAAAAACCCGCTTCGCACTAAAATTGAAACGATAAATGCCTTTTATCCTTACGACATTCCGCTTTTAAATTTAACCTATACGGTAATTGACCTGGAAACCACCGGCTTAAAACCCTTTCAGGGGGACGAAATTATCGCGATTGGTGCGGTAAAAATTATTAACGGCAACATCACCCGTCCAGCCTTTCATGCTTATGTCAACCCCCAGCGGGAAATACCAGAAGTAGTCCAAAGATTAACCGGAATTAGTCCAAAAACGGTGCAAAACGCTCCTCCCCTTACTAATACCCTGACAACTTTATTAGATTTTGCCAGAAACTCGGTTATCGTTGGGCATTCGGTAAATTTTGACCTGGCTTTTTTAAATAAACATCTAAGTTCCTTAACCGGAAAAAAACTAACCCCCCGTCTCCTGGATACCGTGGATTTAGGAATATATCTCTTCCCCCGGGAGCCAAACTATTCTTTAGAAAATTTTGCCCAAAAATTTGCCATAAGCCTCCAGGGAAGACACACAGCCCTGGGAGATGCGGTAATTTGCGCTAAAGTTTTTCTGAATTTTTTAAAAATACTTGAGTTAAAAAATATAAATACTTGGTGGCAACTTTCACAAGAGATATATAAAGTCCTATAATATTTGACACTTCTCGCCTTTTCTCTCTGAAATTTTTCACTTTTCGCCTCCTCCCGAACCATATTGACAGCGAAATTTTTTTGCAGTATATTTAAATTAGCTTACTAAAGGGAGGAAGGAGTAATGGTGGCGGAAAAAAGAAGTTTTTCACAAGCTGAGCAGGCCGAACTCCAGCGTAAGTTTGGTGCGCGGGTAAACTTTAATTACAATGAGCGAATTTTATACGATCACGATGTTGGTGCCTTACCAAGCCTAATTAAGCCATTGGTAGGTAACACCACCCCCGCTGGTATAGTCCAGCCGGAAAACGAAGAAGAGTTAATCTGGCTTTTCCAGTGGGCAAGAAATAAGAAAGTTCCCCTTACGCCAAGGGCTTCCGCTTCTTCCGGTTACGGTGGAGTTTTACCGGTTTTAGGCGGTTTGGTTATTGACTTATCCCGTTTTAATAAAATTATCGCCCATGATGAAAAAGCCCAAACGGTAACCGTCCAGGGCGGTGTGGTGTGGAAAGATTTAGAATATTATTTAAGTTTTTATGGTCTTGCCCCAAGAATGGTTCCTACCAGTGCTCCGGCTTCAACAGTTGGTGGTTGGGTAGCTCAGGAAGGTTCCGGTATCGGCAGTTACAAGTACGGCTGGTTTAAAGAAAATGTGGTTAGCGTCAGAGTTGTTTTAGCCAACGGCGAAGTCCGCACCTTTTCCGGAAAAGATTTAGATTTAATTTTTGGTACCATGGGAACTCTCGGGGTTATTACCGAAGTTACTTTAAAGGTAAAACCTCTTAAAGATACCCATGTAATTGCCGCAAACTTTAAATCGGCAAAAGATTTACAAAATTTTATTATTGATCTAGGAAAAAGCGGCCTTGACATCTGGCATGTTGGTTTTATCAATCCAACGGCTGCCGAATTAAAAAACCAGTTACCTCCCAAGGTACACCACGGGCACGAAGAAAAAGGTCCAACTTTGCCTAAAGGTTTTATTACCATCGTTGCTTTTGAAGATAGCAACATAGCCGGTAAAATAGAAAGTTTAGCTGCAAAAAATGGTGGAGAAATATTACCGGCGGAAATAACCAAGCACGAATGGGAACAGCGTTATAACCCCATGAAAGTTAAACGAATTGGTCCTTCGTTAGTGCCGGCAGAAGTCGTGATTCCCAAGAATCGCTTAAGTGAAGTATTTAGTGAGTTTGAACGCTTGATTTCTCTTCCTTTAGTCGTCGAAGGTACGGTTGTAGGCGATAGTGAAATTGTCCTTTTAGGCTTTATCCCGCACGATGAACGGAAGTTTTCTTTCAACTTTGCCTATAGCCTATCTCTTACCGTCTTAAAAACTGCGAAAAAGTTTGGCGGCAGGAGCTACGCCGCAGGGCTTTATTTAGCTAATGAAGCTCCAGCGGTATATGGCGAAAGGTTACAAAAAATTAAAGAACTAAAAGCTAAAGTGGACCCCGACGGTTTATTTAACCCCTTGAAGCTTGAAGGAAAAGGCATCATTAATACGATTATGTCCCTGGCCAATACTTTTGAAGGGGTAGCCCGGTGGTTTGGCAATAAAGCAAAACCCGATTTAGGAGAAAAATTCGAAGCGAAAAACGGAATCCCCGGAAACGTCGCCTGGTATGCTTATGCCTGTGCCCAGTGCGGTTACTGCCGCAACGTATGTACTCTATATGACGGCCGGGGTTGGGAATCAGCAAGCCCCCGGGGTAAATGGTCGTTTATTCGCAAGGTAATTGAAGGTAAAGCCAAGTTTGACCAAAAAATGGTTGATACTTTCCTGCTCTGTACTACCTGCGAGAAGTGTGACTTTGTTTGTCAGTTAGATTTACCCATTGAACCGTCCTGGGGAGTCCTGCGGGGCGACCTTGTAATGGAAAAAGGTTATATGACCTTCCCGGCCTTTGAAATGATGGCTGCCAGTTTGCAAAAAGACATCAACATCTGGGCGGGCTTTCGGGAAGACCGGGATAAATGGGTTCCCGAAGACTTAAGAGGCAAAATTAAAGACAAAGCTGAAATCGCTTATTTTGCCGGTTGCACTGCAAGTTACGTAGAAAACGACATTGCCATTGCTTCTGCACGGCTTTTAGATGCGGCAGGCATTGAGTTTACCTACCTTGGCAAAGATGAAGCTTGCTGCGGTATACCCATGTTAGTTTCCGGGCGCTGGGATGTATTCCAGGAAATTGTTAAGCACAACATTACTGAAGCTAAAAAACGGGGTGTAAAAACGGTTGTAACTTCCTGCCCCGCCTGCTGGTTATCGTGGCATGACCTTTACCCCGAATGGGCGAAAAAACTCGGTCTTGAATACGATATTGAAGCCAAGCATTATTCACAAGTGTTAGAAGAAAAAATTAAATCCGGCGAGCTTAAATTCACCCATGAAGTCAACGCCCGGGTTACTTTCCACGACTCGTGCCATATCGGTCGGGCGGGAGGAGTTTACGAACCACCTCGGGAGCTTATTAAAGCGATACCCGGTGTAGAGTTCGTGGAAATGGAACATAACCGGGAAAATGCCCTCTGCTGCGGTAGCGTGTTAACCCGGATTGGCGAATCCCACCCAACTTCCGATAAATTAGGTGGAAAGCGGGTAAACGAAGCCGTTAAAGTTAACGCTGATATGCTTATAGCACTCTGTCCTTGCTGCCAGTTTCAGTTAAGGGTAGCTGCCGATAAAAACAACATCGATATGCCGGTAGTCGACTTAGCTGCCTTTGCTGCCAAGGGTTTGGGAATTGAGTTACCAAACCCCACTCCTTACGCATTAGAGTTGTGGGCCGTATTTGAAAAGATGATTGCTTTAATGACTCCGGAAGGCTTTGCTCAAGTTATGAAAGCTCTCTTCCCGCAAATGTTTAAAGCGATGCCTGGCTACATGGTAACAATGATGAAAGTTATGCGGGTAATCCCCGGCGGGCTTTCCTTAATGAAGCCAATGATGCCTAAGATGATGCCGATGTTGATGCCAATGGTAATGCCCAAGGTGCTTCCGGATATGCTAAGAGAGGTGGAAAAACGGATTCCGATGCCCGATTACATGAAGCGGCAAATGCCCAACCTGATGCCCGTAGTTATGGATCGGTTGATGCCCAAAATGCTGCCGGATGTAGCAAAACTTGTTACCGATGAAATGATTTCGTATATTAAGACCAGCTTGTAATTGCCGGCTCTGGTAGTTAAAAAGCCCTGCAGTTTTCCTGCAGGGCTTTTTTGTTAAGGTGTTTCCACGCTTCTGGGCTTTATTTGAGAAATTTGGCGGTCTTTAGTATTTAGGTCTTTTTCACCCACCTCGTCTAAATAACTTAATAACAACGCTTTAAATTCCCTTTTGAATTTTTCGTATTCCTGGTTTAATCTTTCGTATTCTTCCATAATTTTTTGCACTTCTAACTTAGCTTGACTTATCATTTCTCCTTTTTGATTTTGCGCCGTTTTAAGAATAATTTCCGCTTCTTTTTTAGCGTTTTCGATTATTTCTCCTGCAGTTTTTTCCGCCACAATTAAAGCTTGATTTATTCTGTCTTCTAAAAGCTTAAAGTTTGCTAATTGCTGTTCTTTAGCCTCAAGTAACTCTTTTAACCGTTGATTCTCGGCAAGAAGTTTTTCTAAATCCTGGGCTACCATTTCTAAAATATTATCCACTGCTTCCGGCTCGTACCCCCGAAAAACCCTTTTAAATTCTTTTGCCCTGATCTCCACCGGCAGCTGCATTTATAACCCTCCCAAAATTTAAAGGTATCGTCTTAATATTACCTTATTGCGCCCGCTTTTACTAACTCCTGCAATTTCAAGAACTTCCACCCTGCCCCGTCCTCTTAAAGAGATTACATCGCCCGGAGCAACCTCATACGAAGGTTTAACCTGCAATTTCCAGTTAACCCTTACTTTTTGTCCTTCGATTTCCTTCACCATCTGGCTTCGGGAAATTCCAAATCCGCTGGCTCCTACACTATCAAGTCTTAAGGATTTCACAAAAGCGACAACTTCCCGGGTTTTGGCTTCGGGTAACAAAAGCTCTTCCCGAACGATTTCCTTAACAGTAACACCTACCCGGTGGACTTTGTCTAACTGTTGAATTAAATATGGTACCAAATCCCGGTCTACCACCACCTGGCAACCATTGGGAATAAGAATTAAATCACCAACCTTCTCCCTTTTTATCCCCGTGCCCAGGATCGCTCCCAAAAAATCCCGGTGAGTTACCGCTTGAAATTTAAAGTTCCCCGTTATTTCTATAAATCCAAGATTAAGCTCTACATCTTCAGGAAAAACATAGATGGGGTAAAAGGCAAAACGCACTTTTTCCGCATTGGGATAACCGCCATCTACTTTATAATTTACTTCAGGATAGTTTCTTAATAAGTCCCTGGTAAGAGAAGCTGCAGCCGGATCAAGAAAGTCGGTCAATACAATCTGCCCTTTGGCAGCTCGGGAAAGCAGGTCCTCAATTTCGGCTTGATTAAAATCCATGCTATCACCCCAGCATTAACAGTAACTGTAAAACTGCCATTCTCATTACTTCAAGAACAAAAAACGCCACAATTGGAGAAAAATCAATCATACCTACCGGTGGAATAAGCCGCCGAAAAAGATTTAAATAAGGGTCGGTTAGCGAGGTAATAAAATTAACCACTGGATGATAGGTATTAACCGGAATCCAGGTAAGTAAAACGCGGATAATAATAAGCCAGCCATAAATATTAAAGGCTAAGTTAACAAAATCCGTTAAAAAATTCATGTTCCACCTCTATTTAAGTAAGATTTTTGGCCCGTTCGTAAGCACTTTCTAAGCAGTCAGCAAACATGCCTCGAATCCCCTGTTTTTCCAATTGGTATAAACCCGCCGCCGTGGTCCCACCGGGGGTTACTACCGCATCCCGGAGAATTCCCGGATGTTCCTGAGTTTCTTTGAGCATTGCTCCTGCCCCTATCAAAGTCTGGACAACCGCGCTCCTTGCCACATCCCGTGGAAGACCCAAGCGGACCGCTCCATCAATTAATGCTTCCGCTACTAAATAAATATAAGCAGGTCCACTTCCCGCTAAGGCTGTAATCTGATCAAAATATTTCTCTTCGAGAAACACCACTTCTCCTAAAGAATCAAAAATTTCCGCTAATAAAGCATTTGCTTTGGATGGCGTAATCGCTATAAAACCCTGGCCAATTAAAGCCGGAGTATTGGGCATTACCCTTACCACCTCACATTCGCCAGGAACCCCCCACTCGGCTATTTTTTTCAAGGAAACCCCGGCCGCCACTGAAACTAAAATTTTACCGGAAAGCCCCGGAGAGATTTCTTTTATCACACTTTCTACCAGGTACGGCTTTACCGCAACAATGACCACATCAGCTTTTTTAACCAGTAGTTCATTGGTAACCGGCTCTGCCTGCTCTAAAAAAGGTTTTAAACACTCCTGATTTTTATCGGACAGGTAAAGTTTTTTTATCGGAGAAGGTTGTTGTTTTAATAAGCCCCGGGCAATTGCCCCGCCCATTTGGCCAACACCAATTATTCCTACAGCTGGTTTCATAGTTACTCCTCCACTTTATTTAAAAGGGTTAAAAAAGGTTTTATCCCGAAACTCCCGCATTTCCCCCTCGATTAAAACATTTTGGGGAGCAAATAAATAAATCTGGGGGTTAATTTTGTGCAAATGCCCACCCAAAGCATAGGTAGTGCCCATTAGGAAATCAATAATTCTGCGGCCCAATTCCCCATCAATTCGCTCTAAATTCACCACCACCGGACTTCCGGATTTTAAACTGTCCGCAATACCTTGCACTTCATCAAAACTCCTGGGTTCAAAAACCATCATCTTGAGCATGCTCATTCCCGGCAAAGCAACTAAATTAGCTTTCCCTCTTACTTTTTTCGCCGGTTCTTTTTCTACGTACTCTTCTTCTTCCTCTTCACTAAATCCCATAAAATTTAAGACTTTATCCAAAAAACCTCCTGACATAAATACCCTCCCCTTTAATACTTTCTCTCCCCAAAAAGCAAGGTACCCAGGCGAATAATATTGGCACCTTCCTCCACCGCCACTTTATAGTCGTTAGACATGCCCATAGAAAGGTACTGGAATTTATCGTTTTCCGGGTCTTTAGCCTTAAGCTTCAAAAAAAGCTCCCGCATAGCCCGGAAAACCGGTCGCACTTCTTCGGGATTTTCCACGTACGGTGCTACGGTCATTAAACCAGATACCTCAAGATTCTTAAAGTTTTCCCGAACTTCAAAGTAAAAATCCTCTACTTCTTCCGGCATTAAGCCAAATTTTGTCTCCTCCTTTGCCATGTTAACTTCTAAAAGAACCGGAACGTTAATCCCCAATCTATAAGCACGCTTATTTATTTCCTCTGCTAAATTGTAGCGATCCAATGAATGAATAAGTACAACTTTTCCTAAAATTTTATTAATTTTGTTGGTTTGCAGGTGACCGATAAAATGCCACTCTAAGTTGGGAAGCTTCTCATACTTTTCCAAAAACTCCTGAACTTTGTTCTCACCAAAAGCCTCTACACCCGCTTTACTTGCCTCTTTAATCCTTTCCACATCCACCGTTTTGGTAACTCCTAATATTTTTACCTTACTTCCTGGGCGTATTTTCGCAATCTCCCGCTTAACTTCCTGAAGCTTTTGGGATATTTCCATAATTGATCCTCCACCCTGAAATATTAATGAAACTTGTCCCCGGGTTGGACAAGAAAGGGACGGATTAAATACTTCTTCCCTATTAATTCGTCCTTGGACTCCTTTTCTCCTTCTACCAAAACATTATTTTCCCTGCTAAGTACTACTTTTACGGGAGTTAAAACGACTTCTTCATTCTTAAGCGTATAAATATAAGTTTTTCCGGCAATTTGTTTCACCGCCGAAACCGGAACCCAAAAACCGCTATACTCTTTGGTTTTAATAAATACCGAAACCTTTCTCTGATTTAACAGCTCATCAGGGTAAAAATTAATGGAAAATAACGCAACTTCGCCATTTTTCCGGAGAAAATTAGCCTTTAACTCATACTTTTCATTAATATTCAGGCGGTACTCTCGCCCTTCTACTAAGTTATCGCGTAAAGATAACTTAGGTATCACCAAGAGAATCGGATTTAAATTATCGATAATTTTTCCTAAAGGCTGCCCTTCCACAGCATCTCCTTCGACTTTCCTGGGTTGGTAGAGTTCCAGAATTTTACTGGGGTTTAAAGTTTCAATATTATCGGGGCCAATAAACTCCAAACCATCGGTATTGGGAACAAATATTCCGTTTACCTTTGCTTTAACCGGAATAATTTTTTGACTGGCATTATCCTTTATTTTGACAATTGTATCTCCTTTTCTAACCTTTTTCCAGGCAAGAAGAAGTTCAACCTTTCCGTTAGCTTCGGCATAAACGGGAACTTCATTTTTAAAAAGAAACCCTTCGGTTCTAACCCCATCTTCAAAAACTTTCCACTCCAAATAACCAACCGGGTTAAAGTTTTGTACTAAAAGAGTTTTTCCAAAATTTAAAAGAATAAACGCAACAAAACTGCCCATTAAAAAGTAAATAAGAACCTTTTTGTTTCTTTTCTTTTTTTTCCTTTTTTTCTTTAGAAAAACAACTTTCGCGTTATTCATTTAATTCGCCCCATTACAGGTTTAAATCGAACCTTTCTCCGGTAACCAGGTAAATAACCGCCTCACCAATATTGGTAGCATAGTCGGCAATCCGTTCCAAAAAACGGGCAACAAATAACAGTGAAGTAGCCTGAGCAATGGTTTTGGGGTCCTCCATCATATAAGTCAGCAACTCCCTGAAAACCTGCGAGTAAAGATGATCAACTTCATCATCTAACGAACACATATATTTTGCTTTATCCACATCGGAACGGACATAAGCATCCAACCCTTCCTTTACCATTTGCTGGGATATTTTGGCCATTCGCGGAATATCAACTAAAGGTTTAATAAGCGGCTGTCCTGCTATCCTCTTAGTTACTCGAGCTATATCCACCGCGTGGTCGCCCATTCTTTCCAGGTTCGTTATGATTTTTATCCCGGTAATTATCCGCCTTAAATCCCGGGCTATTGGTTGTTGCGTGGCTATTAAGGTGACCAAACGATCTTCAATTTCCGTTTCTAAATAGTTAATATCCCGGTCCCCGTTAATTACCCTTTGAGCTAAATCCACATCTTGTTTGGCCAGAGATTCAACCGCATCATAAATTGCCCTTTCCACCATGCTACCCATCCGTAATATTTCGTTTTCCAATTCATTTAACGCTTTATCAAAATTTTGCCGAGCTGTCATTAGCTATTCCTCCTTTTGTACCGTTTGAGCAATAGGTATGGTAAAACCAAAAGCGCTTCCCTCTCCCACCTTGCTCTTGACCCAAACTTTTCCGTTGTGCAGTTCAATTATGTGTTTAACGATAGCAAGTCCAAGTCCAGTACCTCCCAATTCCCGGGAACGGGCCTTGTCAACCCGGTAAAAACGCTCAAAAATCCGTTTTTGACTTTCTTCGGGAATACCAATTCCCGTATCCTTTACCACAACCTCTACCCACGACCCCTTGACGGCAGCTGTAACTTCTATCTTTCCTCCGGCAGGGGTGTATTTTATTGCATTATCAATAAGGTTAATTAAAACCTGGCTGATCATATCGCCATCGGCCAATACTAAGGGTAAATTTTCCGGAAGGGAAATGATAAAGCTTAATTCTTTTTCTTCCAATCGACTTTTAAACAAAAGCTTCATTTTTTGGATTAATTCCTGAAGCATTAGCGGTTTCGGAGCAAAATCCACCTTTTTGGCTTCAATCTTGGAAAGGCTTAACAAATCATCAATTAACCGGGTCAACCTTTCGGTTTCACTGTTCATTATCTGAAGAAAATGTTTGGCAATGGTTTTATCTTCCAACGCTCCATCCAATAAAGTTTCCAAAAAACCCTTAATGGAGGTTAGCGGCGTTCTTAATTCGTGGGAAACATTGGCAATAAATTCACTCCGCATTTTCTCTAACTTTCGTTCTTCAGTAATATCATCAAAAACTGCCACAAGACCAACCTTTTGGTCGTGTTCATCTTTTAACGGTGTTACGTGAATTAAGATGGTCTTGGAATTTGGCAGTAAAAATTCTATTTCCCGGGTCATTTCTTTTAAATTGGCCAGAGCTTCCTTTAAAAATTTTTCCAATTCGTAGTTTCTGATTACTTCCAAGAGAGGCTTGGGCTCCCCGGTAAAGTTTAACTTCCCGAAGAGATTTTCCAAACCTTTATTTACTAAAATAACTCTCCCGTCCCGGTCCAATACCATAACCCCGGCTTTAATTCCGGCTAAAATTGCCGTAAGTCTTTTTTCTCCTTCGTTAATAGCTCTTTTGCAGTTTTCCAGCTGTTCAATCAAGTGGTTTACATTATCAACAATTTTCCCCAGTTCCTTATCATTATAATAGCTTACCTTGGAATACTGGCCCTGCCGCCATTTTGAGGTAAATTCTTCTAATAACTTAAATTTGTTATTAACTTCTTTAATAAATGCTCCAAAAATTATATACCCCAGTGCAGCAAGAAAAATCCCTTCCAAAATTGAAAGCAATTTTCCTTCAACCAGAAAAAGGACTATTAAATTAACAAGAAACAGCAGTAACAGGCCAATTTCCATTCTCATTTCTTTTCCTCACCGAACCGGTAACCCACTCCCCGAACGGTTTCGATGTAAACCGGATCTGCCGGATTATCTTCTATCTTTTGTCGTATATGACGAATATGAACATCCACCGTCCGGGTATCTCCCAAAAACTCGTAACCCCATATTTTCTCTAAAAGATATTCCCGGGTAAATACTTTACCGGGATTACTGGCTAAAAGCTTTAAAAGCTCAAACTCTTTGGGAGTAAAATCCATTTTTTTGCCCTTAACGTAAACCGCAAATTTTTCCTGATCTATGACAATATCTTTAATTTTGATAATTCCCTCTTTCTTCCCCTCTCTTCCTTCCAAACGTCTGAGTCTTGCTTTAACCCTGGCTACCAGTTCCCGGGGAGAAAAGGGCTTCACCATATAATCATCGGCCCCTAACTCTAAGCCCAGGATTTTATCCACTTCCTCCCCGCGGGCGCTTAACATGATGATTGGTATTTCCGCTGTTTTTTCATTGTTCCTGATATTTTTACATACTTCCAAACCACTCATTCCGGGAAGCATAATATCAAGGATAACTAAATCCGGAAGCTCTTTTTTTACAATCTCAAGGGCTCTTATACCATCATAAGCTTCCAAAACTTTATAACCTTCCCGCTCCAGGTTGAACTTTATTAGCTCCACAATTGGAGCTTCATCATCCACCACTAAAATTTTCATAACCTACCTCCCTTTTTATAATCCCGGCAGCCATACGCCCGGTTACACCCGCATCCCTGCGGTAAGAAAAAAATAAGTCAGGATTACAGGACGTGCAAAGATTTAAAATCTCAATGTTTTGCTGCTGAATACCAGCTTTAATTAATATTTCGGAATTTATCTCCCAGAGATTTAAAAAGTATTTCCCCTCTTTTTTTATCACTCCCTTGGGATAGCCCCGGTCAAGAAAACTCTGGGCAACCTCATCGCCCACTTCATAACAGCACGGTCCAATTGCCGGCCCGATACCGCAAATAATATTTTCCGGTTTTGCCCCTAAGGAAGTTAAAGTATAAACCATTTTTGCCCCAATTTCCGTTAACGTACCCCGCCACCCGGCATGGGCTACCCCTAAAAGAAAAGGATCAGGCGAAAAAAAGTACAACGGCACGCAGTCGGCATAAAACGTTAAAAGTCCAAGGTTTTTTTCCCTGGTAATTAAGCCGTCGGTCTTTTTTACCGCCGAATCCAGTTGTTCCATACCCCGTCCGCCATCAGCATGGTCTACAAGGGCAATATTTGTACCATGTACCTGCTCCGCTGCTACAAAATTTTTTAAATCTAAATCCCAAACTGCGGCTAAAAGTTCGCGGTTTTTTATTACAGCCTTTTGTTCATCACCCACGTGGAGGGCTAAATTAAAACTTTGATAAGGTCCTGAACTTTGCCCCCCAGAGCGCGTGGTGAAAAAAGCATCAATACCAAAATCCTGGAATTTTTTAAAGAAAAAAAGCTTTAAGCCTTTTCTTTCTTTTAATAAAAACTCCATCAACTTTCTAACTCCTTAACTAATTTTTCCACTAAATCTCTGGCTTTCTCCGTTAATTGTTTAGCTTTCAATAAAGTAATTACTTTATCGATTAATACTTCTTCCGATTTTCCGGGTAAGTTTGCAAGTAAAGATATTGTTTCCTGGTAACGGGGAAGGTAACACGGTATCCGATATTTTTCTTCAATTAATTTTTTTAAATTTAGCCGGGCCTCGTCTTCCCCGTGAACCAGGTAAATTTGCGCAGGTTTTTGGCTAAACCTTCCGATAAACGCCAGTAACTCCCTCTGATCGGCATGGGCCGATAAACCATCATAGTGGTAAACTTCCGCCTTAACGGCGATCTCCTCACCCATAATTTTAACCTCTTTTGCTCCATCTAACAACTTTCGACCCAGGGTATCCTGAGCTTGATAGCCAACCAACAATACCGCCGACTCTGGCCGCCATAAATTATGTTTTAAATGATGGCGTATCCGGCCCGCATCGGCCATACCTGAAGCAGATATAATAATAGCCCGGCTAATGTTATTAAGCTTTACCGAATCTTCCTGGCTTACCGAAAAATGAAGGCCAGGAAAGGCAAGGGGATCATCTCCCCGGTTAAGTTTTTCTTTGTACTCTTCATTAAAAAACATCGGATATTTTTTGAAAAGCTTGGTAATTTCCACCGCCAAAGGGCTATCGATGTATACATCTATTGGAGGTACTTCCTTATTTTCCACTAAGTCGTTTAAAATATAAATTAAATCCTGGGTCCGCTCCATAGCAAAAGCCGGAATAATTAAATTGCCGTTTCTCCTATAAACTTTTTCAATTAAAGATTTTAAAAGAGTTTTTAAATCTCCTTCCTCGGAACGAACCCGGTCACCATACGTACTTTCTAAAACTAAAATATCGGTCAAAGGAACTTTTTGCGGTTCTTTCATAAAAGGCCTGCCATTTCGGCCTAAATCGCCGGTAAACAAAATAGTTCTGGTAGCGTCCTGCCCTTTATATGCAATTTTTATCATAGCCGAACCTAAAATGTGTCCGGCATCAAAAAAAGTAACTTCTAAACCAGGTAAGGGAGTAATGGGTGTTTCCAAAGGTATTTTTTGAAAATATGCCAAAGCATTAAATGCATCGTCAGCGGTATAAATCGGCTGTAATTCCGGCTTACCTGCCCGTCTTAGTTTTCTGTTTTTTCTCTCCACTTCCATTTCCTGCACATGTCCGCTATCGGGGAGCATTACCGCCGCTAAATCCACCGTCGGTTCCGTGGCATAAATGGTTCCCTTAAAACCTTTTTTTACAAGCTTAGGAATTAACCCGGAATGGTCGATATGGGCATGGGTTAAAAGAATAAACTCGATTTCCCGTGGATTAAAAGGAAATTCGCCATAATTTCTTTCCTTTATCGCTTTTGGGCCCTGAAAAAGCCCGCAATCCACCAAAAACTTGTGCCCGGCAACGTTAAATAGGTAGCACGAGCCGGTAACTGTATCAGCGGCACCGAAAAAAGTTAATTCCATTTTACTCCCCCAATCTTCTTTTTTTCTATATTACTCTTGAATTTTGGGAGTGTAAAGAAAAAAAAAGAGTAAATTTCAACAATTTACTCCCATTTCACTTCAACTATTTGCTTTTGTAAAAAACTCTTTTTCAAGTCAATTAACCTCTGATTCGACGAGCCTCTAAAAGGTAAAGTAAAAGTTTTAAGTTCCTTGATAAAGGGCCCATCTACCAGGTAATCGGCAGCTTTTAACAATTCTAAAATTTCTGGTTGATGTTGTCCAATTTGCATTAACTCCTCAAAGGTATAACCGGTATAAATAACCGTATTTTTGCCAAGAACAGAAGTTTTTTGTACCAAATCAATTAAGTTTTTAGCCTGTAAAAACGGCTCACCCCCGGAAATGGTTAACCCTGCTAAGAGAGGATTTTTCTTGATTTGTTCAAAAATTAGTTCGCTTTCCAATTCATAGCCCCCGGAAACATCCCAGGTTTCCGGATTATGACAACCATCACACCGGTGAGGGCAACCCTGCGTATAAACCACCAGACGTAACCCCGGACCGTCCGTTACACTTTCCCTGGTAATACCTGCTACCTTTAGTTTCGCCATTATAACACCCCGTGGGGTCTGCGGTCGTAAAGTTCGGCCAGTTTTGCATCGTTAAAACGGTCTACCGTACTTAAATAACCGGTAATCCTTCTAACCCGCCTAATCTGTCCCTCACCGCAGGCTGGACAAAGGTCATCAATCACCCCTAAAAAGCCACAGTTTTCGCAAAAATCAAGGGGATAGTTAATTCCCGCATATCCCATGTCGTTTTTTGCCATATGTCTTATAACCGCTTCCAAAGCTTCAATGTTATTTAAGGGAGGAGCGGAAAACTCTACATAGCTAATGTGCCCACCGTTGCAGTACTTGTGATACGGTCCCTCAATTTCTATCTTTCTAAATATTTCAATGGGATACGCTACCGGCACATGAAAAGAGTTAGTGTAGTATTGCTTATCGGTAACTCCGGGTATCACCCCAAATTCTTTTCGGTCCAAAGCCGTAAATCGCCCGGATAAACCTTCCGCGGGGGTTGCCAGCAAGGCAAAGTTAAGGTCCGTTTCCTCACAAAACTCATCCACCTTTTCCCGCATAGCTTTTACTATTTTGAGGCCCAGTTCCTGAGCTTCCTCACTTTCTCCGTGATGTTTTTCGGTAAGTAAAATTAAGGTTTCCGCAAGACCGATAAAGCCTATCGAAAATGTCCCATGCACAATTGCCGGTAAAATTGAATCTTCCGGTCCCAAATTTTCGGAACCCAAATAAATTTTTTGCCCCATGATAAAAGGTAAATCCTTTACCTTTAAATTTTTTAAAACGGAAAGCCGGTGAAGGAGCTGCTGTTTTCCCATTTCCATAAGCCAGAATAGTTCCTGCCAAAAAACTTCAAGGTTACCCCTGGCTTTAATGGCAAGCCGGGGTAGATTTAAGGTAACCGCAGCAATGTTCCCCCGCCGTTCGGTAACCTCCGGTCCCTTCCGGTTGGCCATAACCCTGGTACGACAGCCCATATAACTTACCTGGTCGCCGTACCTCTGATTAAAGCTACTGTCCATAAAACTAAAAGTTGGATTTAGCCTTTTAGCGGCAACCCTTAAAGCAAGTTGAAAAAGATCGTAATTGGGGTCACCCGGCTCAAAGTTAACGCCTTTTTTCAGACGAAAAATTATATTGGGAAAAATGGGATTTTCGCCCCGGCCAAGCCCTCTTTCGTAGGCCAGTAAAAAATTTCTCGTAACTTTGCGACCCGCCTCGCTGGTGTCGGTGCCCAGATTTATACTGCTAAAGACTACCTGATTTCCTGCCCGGCTGTGCATGCTGTTTAAATTATAGATAAACGCCTCCATCGCCTGGAAAATCTCTTCCTCCGGCGCCTGACCCATAAAGGCTGCCATATCCCGGTCGAAAAACGGAAAGCTCTGCCCGCCGTACATGTCATTTTGAGCACTCTGCAACACAATGGCCGCCAGGGCCGCCGCACTACCCGGACGCTTTGGCGGTCTTATATAGCCATGTCCATTATTAAAGCCTTTTTCTAAAATTTCCTTTAAGGGATGCTGGAGGCAGTTTATGGTTTTGGCATAATAATCTAAATCGTGGATGTGGTAATCGCCCCGCTTATGTAACAGCGCCAGTTCTTCGGGAATTAGCCGGGAAAGGTAGTAATGTTTGGAGGCAGCACTGGCTATTTGGTACATTTTGGCCGCCGGCGAGTGCCCGATATTGGCGTTTTCCCGGCTGGTTTCCACCAAGATTTCCGCCACGGTATCCATTAATTCCGATTTGCCTTCCCGAATCGCCGTTCTTTTTGCCCGGTAGAGAATATACGCCTTGGCCGTTTTCGCATGACCGTTTTCAATTAAAATTTTTTCCACCGCATCCTGGACATCTTCCACGTTAAAAAGATTTCCGTTATATTTTGCTTTTAAATAGCCGAGGACCTGTAAGGTCAATTTTAAAGCCGTTTCCCGATCTTCTCCTCCCACCGCCCGGGCTGCTTTAAAAATTGCTTCGGTTATTTTATTAGGGTCAAAAGGCACTACCCTACCGTCCCGTTTGATAATCTCTTTAAACATTTATGAATTCTCTCCCCCGTTTAACAGTTTCTTTAACTCTTCTAAAAAAGAATTAACATCTTTAAACTGCCGGTATACCGAGGCAAAGCGAACATACGCTACTTCATCAAGTTTCTTTAACCGGCTCATGACCATTTCCCCAATTTCCAAACTTGTAACCTCCTGCTCTAATCTATTTTTTAGTTCCCTCTCAATCTCCTCAGCTATTTCTAAAAGCTTGCTCTCGGCAATAGGCCTTTTTTCGCACGCCTTTAATAAGCCAGTGTAAATTTTGTGTTTATCAAATAGTTGCTTGCTGCCATCTTTTTTAACCACAATTAACGGCCGGTCATCCAAACGTTCATAGGTGGTAAATCTTTTGCTGCAGTTTTCACATTCCCGGCGCCTTTTAATGGCAAAACCATCCTCCGCTGCCCGGGTATCTATCACCCGGGTATTTTCGTTACCGCAAAAAGGACACCTCAAATTCCTCCCACCACCCTATATTTTGTGTTCAATCTAATTATATACTACTATATCTTGTGTGGTCAAGGAAATAAAAGGAAAAAAAATAACCCCAGGGCATACCAGCCTGAGGTTTTAGCGGGACGGTATTTCAACAAAATTGGGAAGGTCCACCAGAATTACATCTATTCCAATTTTTTTTATCGCCGACCAGGGAATAAACACATCATCATTCCGCGCCCAAAAATTCCAGCTCCGGGTAGCTACCGGTATGATTAAGCCATTAATTTTACCCCTCTCTAAATCCAGATCAATATCTTTAATTAGCCCGAGCCGCCGTCCGTCCGCAACGTTAATTACTTCACGATATTTCAATTCCGAAAGCCTTAACATAAAAACACCCCCGGCCTGGTAAATTATATGCCGGAGGCCTTGAAAATTACCCTTTTTTTATTGTTTTTTTGAACTTCTTAATGAAAAGGGACTTCAAGTAATAACTTTTTACGTGCGAAGGTTCGATTCGTCCCCAATCGGCAAAACAAAGGTGGGGATAAAGAATGCACCACCAGTTATGCCCCTCGGCTTTGCCGATTTTTATTCTTAAAGCATCGTAATAGCCGGCAGGTACCAGATATTCACCATAAGAGCGCTCGGAAAAATAAAACTTTCCCATCTCCACTTTTATCCCAATATCTTTTCCCTGAGTTTTAAGATAATTCTGGGCCACAGCAGTGATGTGGGGCAGTTCATTTTTTATAACATTTAACGCATCCTCGCGCCTTTTTACCGTTTTTAATCTGGGATATAAATACGTTAATACTTCATCCCTTACCCTTAATTTTAGCTCCTGGTCAGCGGGGTTATCGCTGGCAGCAATTACATGAAAACGGATAATATCGTTCTCCACCACTTTGGGCATTATCTCCCCTTTATAGGAAAAGAAACCAAAAATTAAACTTGCCCCCAAAAATAAAACTCCTAAAGCGCAAATTCTTTTCAGACCTACTCCTCCCTCAAACAAACTTTCTTAAATGATTTAAGGCTGCTTTTTCCAACCTTGAGACCTGGGCCTGGGAAATACCGATTTCTTCGGCCACCTCCATCTGGGTTTTACCTTCATAAAATCGCAATTTTAAAATAAGCCTTTCCCTTTCATTTAACCGTTCTAAAGCTTCTTTTAAAGCTATCCCTTGAAGCCAGTTATGGTCGGTATTTTTTTCGTCCTTGATTTGATCCATAACAAATATGGGATCGCCGCCGTCCTGGTAAATCGGTTCAAAAAGAGAAACCGGATCTTGAATAGCATCTAAGGCAAAAACTACCTCTTCCTGCGGAACTTTTAACTCCTGGGCAATTTCACTTACGGTAGGCTCCCGGGAAAAACGTCCGACCAAATTATCCCGTACCTGGAGAGCTTTATAAGCGACATCCCTTAAAGACCGGCTTACCCTTATGGGATTATTATCCCGCAAATACCGGCGAATTTCGCCAATAATCATTGGTACTGCATAGGTTGAAAATTTAACATTTTGCTCCAAATCAAAGTTATCAATGGCTTTAATTAGCCCGATGCACCCTACTTGAAAAAGGTCATCCACATACTCCCCGCGATTGGTAAATCTTTGAATTATGCTTAAAACAAGTCTCAAGTTACCCGAAATAAGTTTTTGCCTTGCCTCCATATCCCCTTCTTTAACCTTAAGGAAAAGTTTTTTCATTTCCTGGTTGGTTAGCACCGGCAGTTTGGAAGTATTAACTCCGCAAATCTCGACTTTGTTTGATTGCATCGCGGTCACCCCATTAGTCGGAGTTTTGACCTACCGTTATGATTATTGCCCTGGGTTTTTCCTTTTATACTGGAAAAAAATAAAAAATCCGGCAAAACGCCGGAACTTATTCCATCCGAATTATTTCTTTTTTAAGCCGTTTTAAAATTTTTTTCTCAAGTCTTGAGATATATGATTGGGAAATTCCCAGTAAATCCGCCACTTCCTTCTGGGTTCGTTCGTAACCATCGGTAAGTCCAAATCTCAATTCCATAATCTTTCGTTCCCGCTGGTTTAGCTTGGAAAGGGCAACTTTAAGAAGCTTTTTCTCCACCTCATCTTCCATAACCTTATAAATTATATCTCCTTCAGTTCCTAACACATCCGAAAGCAAAAGTTCATTCCCATCCCAATCAACGTTTAAAGGTTCATCAAAGGAAACTTCCAAGCGAATTTTGCTGTTCCTTCTTAAGTACATTAAAATCTCGTTTTCAATGCACCGGGAAGCATAAGTGGCAAGTTTAATTTTTTTT
Source organism: Carboxydothermus hydrogenoformans Z-2901 (assembly GCF_000012865.1). Lineage (GTDB taxonomy): Bacteria > Bacillota > Z-2901 > Carboxydothermales > Carboxydothermaceae > Carboxydothermus > Carboxydothermus hydrogenoformans. The sequence goes on from NC_007503.1 coordinate 1,841,578, forward strand.
TCCGGATTAAAGGTATTTACCGCTTTTATCAAACCAATCGTTCCTATCGAAACCAGGTCCTCAATATTTACCCCGGTATTTTCAAATTTCCGGGCTATGTATACAACCAAGCGCAAGTTTCTTTCGATCAACGTTGATTTTGCTGCGGCATCTCCCTGCACCAAAAGCGTCAAAAGAGTATTTTCTTCCTCGCTACTCAAGGGAGGTGGTAGAATATCGTGGCTACCGATATAATAAACCTCTCCCGGACGCTCAAAAAATTTTTTAAATAAATTTTTGAGCCAAAAGAAAAATTTCTTAATAACCATTCCTACCCCTCCCTGTCAAGCCGATTTTAAGATTTCTTCCGAAAGAAGGGCCTGAAATTCGGAATTTAACGATTGAAAGGTTATGGCAACCACCGCTCTCTTAACCCTAATAACTTCGCCTTCCTGCCAGATTTTGAGTTCGTCGGGTATAAAGCCCCAGAAAAACCCCTGCCCCCTCCCAACGCCCCTAAAAGGTATCCTGCGAATAGTCTTGCTTTGAAAAAAGTCAACAGGCAAGATTTTTTTTACAGCCCGATACTCCACCACCACCACCGGCCAGCCCAGTTGCGGGTCATAAAGGCGGTTTCCCGTGTCCAAAAAACTTTGTACCGTAACTTTTTTTCCTGAGTAAACAATCTCCAAGCTAAATCCGTATTTTTTCAATCTTACAATCCTCTGGTATTGCTTATAAGCATACTCTCCAATAAAAGCCAGAATTAGTGCTGCAAGAAGGAAAAATTCCGGGTAGTATCCGGTGAAAATTAAGGCATGGTAGGCACCGTTTAGGAAAAAGAAGGAAGCCAGGGTTAACAAAAAAAGCTTTCCCGCACTGGAGGGAGATTTGGTTAGGAGGTAAGTGGAAAGGAAAAAAACGCAAAAAGCTAAGATTTTTATACCAAAATAAGGCCAGGCTAAATAAATTTCGGCCATAACCGCCCCAACTAAAGAAAAGAAAAGGTTTTTGGCAAAACTTAATTTCAGGTTTAAAACCTTTGCGGCAAAGATTAAAGCAGCATAACTTAAGATAAAATTTCCCAGAAAGACGGATTCCAAAAAGTAAACCGGCATTTTCCCTTACTCCTTAAAAAAGAAAATGCACTCCACCATCATTATATGAGTTGGAGTGCATTTTTCATGTCAAATAAATAAACTATGCTTTTACCTTTTAACGACAATCTTTCCTTTGTTCCCCGTGATTATGCCAATCTCGGCAGCCAATACCCCTTTTTGTTGAAGTTTTTTAACCAACTCTTCTTTCTTTTCCTGGGAAACGGCCATTAAAAGTCCTCCGGAAGTTTGCGGATCGGCAAGGAACAACTTTTCTTCTTCAGCAAATTCACCGGCAAAATCCAAATGGGGCAGTAAGTAGTTTAAGTTATTTTTGGCCCCACCGGGAAATACCCTCATGCCGGCAAATTCCCATGCCCCTTCAATAGCCGGTATCTTTGTAAGATAAATTTCCGCTCCGAACTCTTCCTGAAGCATTTCCTTTAAATGCCCTAAAAGCCCAAACCCGGTGATATCCGTAGCCGCCGAAACTCCTACCTCTACCATTACTTCGGCGGCCTTATCGTTTAAAGTCTCCATGACCTCCATTACTTTTTTCGCGGTATTTTCAGGCACTATCCCCCGCTTCATTCCGGTAGTTAATACCCCAATTCCCAGGGGTTTTGTTAGAATTAAAGAATCCCCGGGATGAGGAGGGTGATTTTTTACAATTTTATCCGGATGAACCAAACCGCAAACTACCATACCGTATTTGGGCTCCGCATCATCTACCGTATGCCCGCCCAATACCGGTATTCCCGCTTCCCGGGCTTTATCCGCCCCGCCTTTTAGGATGGTAGCTAATATCTCCGGAGGAAGCTTTTTGGGAAAACCCACCACGTTTAACGCAAAAAGCGGTTTGGCCCCCATGGCATAAATATCGCTTAACGAGTTGGCCGCGGCAATAACTCCGAAGTAATACGGGTCATCCACCACCGGGGTAAAGTAATCCACGGTAAGAACAATGGCTTGTTCGTCGGATATCCGGTAAACCGCCGCATCATCGGCAGTATTGGTACCAACCAAAGCATTGGGATCATTAATCTCCGGTAAGTAGCGCAAAACTTGCGCCAGAGTCTCGGGACTCATCTTGGCCGCTCACCCGGCACAGCTTACCAACTGGGTCAATTTTACCGCTTCCATTATCTCACCTCCAGCAGTAGCTTATTCCTGTATTTTATTCATTGTATATTGTTATTTTATACCTTTTCCTTTTAAACGGTCAAGCCTGATAATTTCCAATTAAAAGTTTTAAAGCCGGCGCTGATTTAAAAAGTTTTCCGCCAACTTGACAAACATTTAAATCCGAAGAGTACTTAATTTCTACCTCTTTCGTCTCATCCCTGGCATTTTTGGTTTTAATTTTTATAACATAGTTAAAGCTTTCCATGTACCGGGATGGAGCTGCTGTCCCTTCCCTTATACCTTTTACTAATAATTTTATTTCCCGCTCATTTTTTCCCGGCAGTAACTTTTGCTGATGCTTATATTTGTCAGTAATGATCACCATTAAAATATTTTCGGGATAAAGATTTAAATCAGAAACCTGTTTTTCGACCTCGTTTAAATTTTCTCCCGGGTTATGGTCCCGGAATTTAGCCAAAGGGTCTTCTGAAAAGGTTATTGCACTAAAAGTAAAACCCAAGCCCCTCCTGGCCAAAACTGCCCGCTCTTCATACTTTCGTAGTCCCGCCACATCTTTTTTGGTAATCTCCACCACTACCTCGGGATAGTTAAATCCCTTTTCTAAAAAGGTAATTTCATTTATGGCAAAAGAAAGATAACGGCTATCATCCCAGCTCATAGCTTCGGTAAGCTTTTTTTCCAAGTTAAACCTTTCCTTTTGGTTGTTTTTAAATAAAATCCTCCCCACCGCATTAAAATCTCCTAAAGTTAAAGCATCGTAATACGCGCTAACGGTTAATAAGACAGCAACATAAAAATAAAAATAAACCAAAAAAACAACCGAGCAAAGGCTAAAGAGGGCTAAAACTACTTTTTTCAAAAAACTAACCTCCTCCATAGAAAAAAAGCCCCCTTTCGGGGAGCGTTTTATCTTCTTCTTAAAAAGGCAGGTATTTCAATTCCAGTATCGCTGTCCAGTGAAGAAAATTCTTTAAAATTAAGCTCCGGTTTGACTTCTTTCCTGGCTACAGGACGGTGGTCAAAACCGGTAGCAATAACCGTTACCCGAACCTCGTCCTGCATGGTTTCATCAATTCCCGCACCAAAAATAATATTGGCATCGGGATCGGCCGCTTGAGCAATGATATCGGCTGCTTCCTGGACTTCAAACAAGCTTAACGAGGTGCCACCGGTAATGTTTAATAAAACACCCCGGGCGCCTTCAATGGATGTTTCTAAAAGGGGACTGGAAATAGCCTGCCGGGCAGCCTCCACCGCCCGATTATCACCGGAAGCAACCCCGATTCCCATTAAAGCCGAACCGGCGTCTTTCATGATAGTTTTAACATCGGCAAAGTCTAAGTTAATTAGGGCAGGCACGGCAATTAAATCCGATATTCCCTGAACACCCTGACGCAAAACGTCATCGGCAATCCTGAATGCCTCTAACATAGGAGTATTTTTATCAATCACCTGGAGCAAACGGTCATTGGGTATGGTAATTAAAGTATCAACTTTACTCTTTAAATTTTCGATACCCTTTTCCGCCTGCATGGCCCGTTTTTTACCTTCAAAAGTAAAGGGTTTGGTTACCACTCCAACGGTAAGGGCTCCCAATTCTTTAGCAATTTCGGCCACAATGGGAGCTGCTCCGGTTCCGGTTCCACCGCCCATTCCCGCAGTGACAAAGACCATATCCGCCCCTTTTAGTGCTGCATACAAATCTTCCCGGTTTTCCTCTGCAGCCTTTTCGCCAATTTCCGGATTTGCTCCGGCACCAAGTCCCTTCGTTAATTTTACACCTATTTGGATGCGCGTGGGGGCTTTGGAAAGCTTTAAAGCCTGGGCATCGGTGTTGACCGCAATAAATTCAACCCCTTTTAAGCCGGACATAATCATCCGATTAACGGCATTACTGCCCCCGCCACCTACCCCAATAACTTTTATCGTTGCATTGTTTTGAAACTCAAGATCAAACTCCAACATCAAATACCCTCCTTAAAAATTTAAAATAATTCACTAAAAAAGGCTTTAATTTTTTGGAAAATTCCGCTCAAGAAATCTATACCACTACTTTCTTCCGGTTCCTCCCGATACTGCTTGGCGGCTAAAACCAAAGCGCCAATAGCCGATGCATACCGCGGATTAATTAAATTCACCGGTAAGTTACTTAATCCTTCAGGTACTCCAATCCTCACCGGCAAATCAAAAATTTCCTGAGCTACCTCTTTAATCCCCGGAAGCATGGCACCTCCACCGGTAATTATCACTCCCCCGGGAAGTAAGCCCGTAAAACCAGAACTCCTTATTTCTTTTAAAGCAAGCTCAAGCATTTCCCTCACTCTTGCTTCAATAATTGCCGCAACCATCTGTTTGGATACTTTTTGTTTTTCGGTACCTCCAACGTTTTCAACCTCTAAGTATTCATCATTTTGCACCAAGCTTGCCAGAGCTGTACCCGCTTCAATTTTAATTTTTTCCGCCACCGCAATAGGAGTTCTAAGACCTATTGCCAAATCGTTGGTAATATACTGGTCACCTACCGGAATAGCGCCGGTAAAAAATAAGCTTCCTTCGCTGTAAATAGCTAAGTCCATCGTTCCCGCACCAATATCAATTAAAAGGCAGCCCAGCTCTTTTTCCGCAGGATATAACACAACTTCTGCACTGGCTAAGATTGCCGGAATAAACTCCAGGACATTTAGCCCGGCTTTACTGGCAACCTTTTGCAGGTTGGCAAAAGTGCTTTGGGCCACGGCAATAATATGGGTCTCAGCCTCTAAACGCGACCCGGTCATCCCTACCGGATCAACCACTCCCGCAAATCCGTCAACGGTATAAAATCTTGGTATGGCTTTTATAATCTTTTTATCCGGCGGTATGGGAACAATTTTGGTGGCGTTTAACACCCGGTTTACATCTTCGGAAGTGATTTCTCTCTCAAGATTGGTAACAGCTACTACGCTTTTATTATTTAAAGAAATTAACGAAGGTGAGGTAAAGCTAACCACTGCTGAAGTAAGGCCGTAACCTACAATTTGTTCTGCCTTTTCCAAAGATGTCTTTATGGCCTTTACAGTTCCATCTATATCCACAATCGCCCCTTTTTTTATTCCGGAACTTGCCGTCTCTCCAACCCCTAAAAGAGTAACCTGACCATCTGCCGCAATTTCGCCGATTAGTGCTACAATTTTCGAACTGCCTACATCCACCACGGCAATCAGTTCTTTTTTGGCCACATTTGTTCCTCCCCTACACAATCTAAGAACATTTATAAAAATAATTCAACACTAAAACCATTTATCCTTTTTAGTATTTTTTATTTTCTAAAATTTTTTGTTTTTCGCTGTCACAAAACTACCTTTTAAGTAGGTGGCGGCGAATTATTGCTAAATTTTGAAAGATCCTCACACCAAAAACAAAAATGGCTGCCGTATAAAGTTCAACCCCCATCCTTTCCCCAATCCAAGCAAGAATTCCCGCCAGTAAAGTATTGCTAAAAAAACCCGTGATAAAGATTACATTATCATAATTGTTTTCCATATTCGCCCGCACTCCGCCAAAAACCGAATCCAGAGCCGCTAAAAGGGCTACCGAAAGATATTTTGAGTAAGCAATTGGAACTCCCAACGGGATTAATAACCCCAAAATTATTCCAATTATTAAACCCACAATTGCTAACCACATTACTTATTTCGCCTCCTGGGGTTTTATATAACTAAATTCCAGATTCTGCTCATAAGGGGGTAAAACAAGTTTATTTTCTTTGGTAATTGTCACTTCCATTTGCCATTCCCGAAAAGTTGCCACAATACCGTTTTCTAAAGAGGTTTTCAATTGTTCCGGATTGCCTACAGCTAATATTTCATAGGGCGGATAAATAGCTTTGGTATTAACCACAATTTTATTTCCGGCCATCCGGACTTCCGTTAAAGCCGTAACCCTCTGGCCGTTCACCGCAATTCCTTCAGCTCCGGCAGCTTTTAACTCGTTTAAAAGATTAAAAAGGTCTTCGTCCCGTACATTAAACAACTCCGAGTTATTCCCAAACCCCGGAGGGTTATTTAAAATCACCCGCACCCCTGGACCGTAAGCGGGAGTGGCACCTGCCCAAAAACGATTTTTATTAATTTCAGAAATTAAGGCATCTTCCGCAATTTTTCCGCCCTTTTCTAACATGTTTATTTTTTGACTCAAACTGTTTTTTTCTTCCATTAAACCTTCTATTTCCTCGGTTAAACTTTTCAAACGGGAAGTTAATTCAAAACTCCGTTCCAGGGGAGGAGCATTAACCATTTCCCGGCTGACGCGGATTTGAACTGTCAGTAAAAATCCCAAGATTAAGCTCACCACCAGCATGGTATAAGGAATTTTAATCGTTTTCATGTTATCCCCTCCCCTCTTTTAAATATTTATAGTCCGGAGGAGTTGCTGCCTTAATTTTAATATTCTCCGAAGTCTTGATACTTATTGTAATAAAATCTTTCAATTGGTCATAAACACCACCGGGCATCATTAACGAATTGCGCAAAGCAGCGGGGTTTCCTATGGCCTGGATGACAAAGGGTGCTGAAATTCGCTTGGTTTTGTTTAAAAGTATCGTCGGCCCAACACAGCGAATTTCCGTCATCGCGGTCACCCGCTCCCCGTTAATACCAAGAGCTTCCGCTCCCGCTGCCCGTAATTCATTTAAAACTAAAAGTACATCTTCATCATGAATAACGTAAAGATTGGGATTTTCTTCGGCAGTTAAAGGCTTTTTGGCATCATCCAGGGTAACTTCCACCCCTGGCCCCTCTACCGCCAGGGTTCCTGCTAAGATCTGATATTTGGTAAGAGTATCCTGATAGGTTCGTAAATGTCCCTGCTCTTCAGTTAAATTGGCAACTTTCTGGCGCAAACTTTCTACTTCTTTGGCTAACTCCTTATGTTTCTTTTCCGCTGCTTCCACCTGTCTTGCAAGCAAAGCTGCCCGTTCGCTGCTAAAGGTAGTAGGCATTTGCCGGGTTAGCCTGAACTGGGTGGCCAGCATGATACCCAAAATGCAAAATACCAAAAAAAGGCCAAACTTATTTTTGTTGAGATGTTCGGTCAGTTTCTTCATACTTTACCACCGGCGCTCCTTTAAAACTTACATTTATATACTCAATTTTCTTGCCTTTATTTCCCAGTTCCTGAAAAAGACCTAACGCAATGATAAGCTTCTGCTGGATATCGCGGTCATCGCCAAAAATCAGCTTTACCCCGTTTTTGGTATAACCAACAACCCCTTCTTCGCTATCGTACTTAAAGGTAGATAAAAGCTTTTTTTGTTCCGAGTTCATGGCTTGCAGGTAACGTTTTATTGGCTCTAATTTTTCAGCAGAAACTTTTTCTCCCGGCTTTAAGGAGTACCCTTCAAGCCCTACAACCACCGGAAGGTCAATACTCCCCGGGTCAATCAGGTCAATTACGGTAAAATCATCGGCTAAAACCGCAACCTTTTGGTTGTTTTGCGGTAAAGCTATAAAAGGTCTACGCTCGTTTACAAAAATAACAAGTGTATCCGGGTACTTTCTTTTAATGCTTACCGTTTTAACCTTAGGATAAGCCAATAATTTATCCTCTATCTCCTTATCATTAATGGCAAATAAATTTACCCCTTTCAGGGAAATAACTGCTTTGGCATATACCCCTTTATCCTGTTCAGCACATCTTATATCAATATTTTTCAGGTCAAAGAAGGAAGAGCGCAAAAATAAGTACCCCGATGTTAACAGCAACAAAACTATGAAAAGATAAGAAAGTAACTTCCTGCTTTTTTTCTTCCGTTTCATAACGTACCTTCCTTCGCCAAAAAAGCTTGTCCTTGGGAATTTCAAAAAAAAAACTAATATTTTTCCTCGCCGTTTACTCTTTTTATTTGCGCTCCGATAAGTTGGTACTTCAAATCCAGGTTTTCATAACCCCGATCAAGATTTTTTATTCCCTCTAAAACCGTCATTCCTTCTGCCGCAAGACCGGCAATTACCAGAGCTGCTGCAGCCCGTAAATCATGGGCAATAACCGAAGCTCCCGTAAGTTTCGGCACTCCTTTGATAACAGCAATCCTGCTTTCCAGCCGAATATCCGCACCCATCCGCCTTAATTCCTCTACATGTTTAAAACGATTGTCAAAAACTCCTTCCGAGATAATACTGGTTCCCTGTGCTAAAGTTAATAAAGCTAAAATTTGCGGTTGCATGTCGGTAGGAAATCCCGGATAAGGCATGGTCTTGATATCAACAGGCTTAATAATACTCTTGCCGGTTACTCTGACCCAATCGCCGCCAGAGGTTATCAAAGCACCTGCTTCTTTTAGTTTCGCCATTACCGCTTCTAAGTGCTCGGGAATAACCCCTGAAATAATTATATCACTTTGAGTTGCCGCTGCCATTACCATATGGGTTCCTGCTTCTATTCTATCAGGAATTATTTTATGAGTAACTCCCTTTAACTGGTTTACTCCGGTGATTTTTATAATATCAGTTCCCGCACCTTTTACTTTTGCGCCCATGAGATTTAAAAAATTTTGCAGGTCTACAATCTCCGGCTCCCGGGCCGCATTTCTAATTATCGTTGTTCCCTGGGCTAAGGCCGCAGCCATCATTAAGTTCTCGGTAGCACCCACCGAAGGAAAATCCAAGTGAATTTCGGCGCCTTTTAATTTTTTCGCCCGGGCCCGGATAAAGCCAGACTTTTCTTCAACCTCCGCTCCCATAAGTCGTAGACCTTTTAGGTGTAAGTCCATTGGTCTATTACCTATATTACAACCCCCGGGAAGCGGAACTACCCCTTCCTGAAAACGGGCCACTAACGGACCTAAAAATAGATTTGAAGCGCGAATTTTTCGGGCTAACTCTTCGGGAATTATAAGTTCGTTGATTCGGTTATTTTGAATGGTTAACAGCTGGCCAAATTCCACTTTGCTTCCCAATCTTTTGAGGATTGAAAGCATAATATTAACATCTTCAAGTTTGGGAATGTTTTCTAAAACGCATGGTTCCCGGGTTAGAAGGGTGGCAGCAATAATCGGCAGGGCAGAATTTTTTGCTCCACTAACTTTTATTTCTCCTTTTAAACCGTGACTCCCCACAATAAAAAACTTTTCCACTTAAGAAGGCACCTCCGCCTTCCCTCTACTCCCCCAACACTTCCACTTCCAGCAGTAATTTAACGGAAAACTTTTTCCAAACCAGTTCTTGAATTTTATTAATTAAATAAATTACATCGGCAGCACTGGCTCCACCGGTATTAATAATAAAATTGGCATGTTTCTCGGAAACCATCGCCCCCCCTTTTTTTAAACCCTGAGCACCTGCTTCTTTAATTAACTTCCAGGCAGGTATTCCTTCCGGGTTTTTAAAAACACTGCCCGCATTGGGAAACTCCAGAGGTTGAGACGCTAAACGTTTCTCCCGAAACTCCCTGATTTTTTTCAGGATTTCTTTTTTATCGCCCGGATTTAAGGAAAACTCGGCTTTTACGATCCATTGCTTCTCCTCTTTAAAACGGCTGGAACGGTACTTAAAACCACATTCGTTAGCAAAAAATTCCTTAAGTTCACCTCTTTCATTGATGGTCCAGACCCTTTTTAATACATCTTTTATTTCTTTTCCGTGGGCTCCGGCATTTTGTCTAATTGCCCCGCCAACACTACCGGGAATAGCACAAAGCTCCTCTAAACCGCTTAAGCCAACTTTTAAGGCTCTGGCTGCTAAAGCCGGTAGCAGAACACCCGCTTCGGCGAAAACCTGCCCCCCTGCAGTTATTTCCACCTTATTAATTTTCTTTGTTTTGATAATTACCCCGCGAAATCCTCTATCCAAAACCAGGATGTTTGAACCGTTACCGATGACCCTGAAGTTTACCGCATTTTCCGTTAAAAACCGGATGACCAAAGACAACTCTTCTATGCTTTGCGGTTCAATTAAAAAGTCAGCAGGCCCGCCAATTTTCCAGGTAGTATGTTGCGCTAACGGCTCATTTTCCAATACCGGTGAGCTTATTCTTTTGGTTAATTCTTCTTTAAGTTTAGCTTTATCCATATCCTTACGCCTTTCCTAAAAGCTTGTAACCTACTTGATTGATATTCCCCGCACCCAGTAAAAGAACTAAAAGTCCTGGTTTTAAATTTTGTTCCAGGTAATTATAAACCTCATCCAACGACTCCAGATATAATGGATTTTTCCCCAATTTTTTCATTTCTTCGGCAATCATTTCTCCGCTAACCCCCGGTATGGGTTTCTCTCCCGCCGAATAAATCCCGGTTAAAACCACCTTTTCCGCATCAACCAGTACCCGGGCAAATTCTTTATAAAAAAAGTGGGTACGGGTATACCGGTGGGGTTGGAACACCACCAAAACATCCCGGTCCTTATAAAGTTTGGCCGCCCTTAGGGTAGCTTCCACTTCTGTGGGATGGTGGGCGTAATCATCCACAATTAAGGCCCCGTTTCTTTCCCCCAATATTTGAAATCTTCTTTTAGCCCCGTTAAATTCCAGTAGCCTTTCGGAAATCGCTTTAAAGGAAAGACCGATATTCCGCAAAACCGCCGTAGCTGCAGCCGCATTTAAGATGTTGTGTTTTCCTGGTACTTTTAAACGAAGTTCGCCTTCCAGGGTATTTTTATAATAGATATTTGCCACCAGCTGATTTTGTTCCTCCCGGTAGTCTCTTAACATAAAGTCACTGCCGGGAGAAAAACCGTAAGTAAACTTCCTTTTTTTATAGCCTTTTAACATTTCCCTTACCTGAAGATTATCCCAGCAAAACACTCCAAAACCTTCAGGCCTTATGTTATCCGCAAACTTTTTAAAAGCTTTTTTGATTTCCTCAAAGCTTTGATAGTAATCAAGGTGATCCGCTTCAATATTGGTGATAACCGCTGCATAGGGGAGTAATTTCAAAAAGGAACCATCACTTTCGTCCGCTTCGGCAACCATGTATTCGCCCTGGCCTGCTTTGGCATTGTACCCCAGGTCGACAATTTCTCCACCCACCGCAATTACCGGATCAAACCCTTCCTTTTCCAGGACGTAGGCAATCATTGACGAAGTGGTAGTTTTTCCGTGGGTACCGGCCACCGCAATCCCCTTTTTTTCCTGCATTAATCTTGCCAAAAGTTCTCCCCGGTGCATTACCGGTATCCCCAACCTTTTAGCTTTTAAAAGCTCCGGATTATCCTGGCTTACCGCCGTTGAAACAACCACCAAACTTACATCGGAAGCTAAGTTTTCTTCCCTATGTCCAATAAAAACCGTTATCCCTTCGGCACGAAGTTTTTTTGTAAGTTCAGTTTCTTTAAGATCTGAACCGGAAACCCGGTATCCCTTAGACTGCAAAATGCGTGCAAGCCCGCTCATGCCAATTCCGCCTATCGCTATAAAATGTACTGCAAGCATTTTTCTCACCTTTCTCTTGAGAACAGTACTATAATATGCCATTTAAGTTTTTTTGTTACTCTTTGGCTTTAAAAGCGCCTCCATAATTCCAGTTATTTCTTTAAGCGAATCTCGACGTAACACTTTCCCTGCATTTTCCGCCATTTTAACAAGTTTTTCCGGACTATCCAAAAGGGGCAAAATTGTGGCTTTTACCCGATCCTCACTGCATTCCGCATCCCGCAGTAAAACCGCAGCTCCGTGACTCACAAAAGCCCGGGCATTGTGTTCCTGGTGATTTTCCGCCGCATAGGGATAAGGAATTAACACCGCAGGAACTTTAGAAGCTGCAATTTCCGCTAAGGTTGCAGCTCCTGCCCGGGTGATGGCCAGATCCGCTGCCGGTAAAACTTCCGGCATGTTATCAATGTACGGCACCATTTGTACCCTTTCGGGAAGATTTTTGTATTTTTGCTTTAAATTTTCATAGTTTCGGGGACCGGTAGCCCAGACCAACCTTAAATTAGGTCTTAGCATAATTTCCGGTAACAGGTAACCAACAACTTTATTTATGGTAAGAGCTCCCTGACTCCCGCCAAAGGCTACAAGTAAAAGCTCATCTTTACCAACCCCCATTTTTTTTCGCAATTCATTCCTATTAGCGGCATTGGTAAAAAATTCCCTTCTCACCGGAAGGCCGGTTTCATAAAGATTTTTCGCTTTCATTCTTTTTTTTGCTTCCCCAAAGGTAAGGCAAACCGCGTCAACTCTCGCAGCCAAAATTTTATTGGCAATTCCCGGATAAGCATTTTGTTCATGGATAACCGTAGGAATTTTAAGAACCGTGGCGGCAAAAACTACCGGAAAACTTGCATATCCGCCGGTACCCACAACTATATCCGGCTTTTCCTTTTTTAAAAAAATAAAAGCATTAATTAAGCTTTTAGGAACAAGAAAAAGCTTTTTCAACGTCTCCCAGCTAACTTTCCGGGGAATGCCTTCCACCGGGAGCAAATACAAGGGAAATCCGTACTTTGGAACCACCGTGTTTTCTATACCCCTTGGCGTACCAACAAAAAGGATTTCGTCGTTGGGGTGGCTTTCCTTCCAGCTTTGAGCAATAGCTAATGCCGGGTAAAGGTGGCCTCCCGTACCTCCCCCGGCAAAAACCAGTTTCATTAAAATTCACTCCTCCCGCGTCGGTAGCAAGATACATTGACAATAATACCGGCAGCAGTCATGTTAATAATGAGTGAGGAACCGCTATAACTTATAAAAGGCAGGGGAATCCCGGTTACCGGAAATACTCCGGTAGCAACCGCAATGTTAATTAGCGCCGGAATCACCATCATGCAAGTAAAGCCGGCTACCAGGAAAAAGCCAAAAACATCTGGCGCCCAATGGGCAAGCTTAAGTCCCCGGTAGAGAATCGCCAAAAACAAGCTTACAACAAAAATCGTTCCAACCAGCCCAAGTTCTTCGCCGATGATGGCGAAAATAAAATCGGTATGCTGCTCAGGTAAATAAAACATTTTTTGGTGGCTCCGTCCCAGCCCCACCCCAAATATACCACCGGAACCTATGGCATAAAGGGACTGCTTTACCTGATAGATAACAGCTTCATATCCTTTTAACTTATTTTCATCACCGATAAGCAAGTACCAAAACCCGATAAGCCTTTTTCTCCGGTACTCTTCCAAAAAAATTGCCCCCAAAACACCTAAAATTCCCAAAATACCAAGACCGGTTAAGTGGGAAGGCTTGGCACCGGCAATCATAAGCAGGGCAAAAACCGTTCCACTGATGGCCAAGGTTGTTCCTAAATCTTTTTGCAAAAGAACGAGTAAATCGGCCAAGGCCATAATTATTACTACCGGTAAAAAGCCTTTTTTAAAATCGGTAATATACTGGTAATTTTTTTGGAAATGTTTTGCTAAAAAAATTATTATAGCAAATTTTAACACCTCAGATGGAGAGATGTTTAACCAGCCAAATCTTAATTGGCGCTGGGCACCTTTTACTTCTACTCCAACAAAAACAACCAAAATACATAAAATAACAGCTATTAAAATAAGCGGTCCGGTGTAGCGCCTTAATTTCCGGTAATCATAGGCTAAAGCTAACAAAAAAGCTATTGTCCCAAAAACACTCCATAAAAGCTGTTTTTTGAAATAATACCAGACCGTATGATACTGAACATAACTGGTATACTGGCTTGCCGAAAAAATCATTACTAATCCAAATAAAACCAAAGTAAAAATTAACAAAGTAAAGATTAAATCGGGGGTGCCCTTTGCCCGCTTCATTTTATCCCTCCACCATATTTAAAACCAACCTTTTAAATAACTCTCCCCGTTCTTCATAATTTTTAAACATATCCCAGCTGGCTGCCGCCGGTGATAAAAGCACTACATCCCCCGGCCGAGCCAACTCTTTTGCTTTTTTCACTGCATCTTCAAAACTCTCGGCAACAACATATTTATCGTAACCCACCATTTCTAAAGCTTCTTTTAGCTCCTCGCGACATTCTCCTACTAAAATAGTAAACCGGACTTTTTCTCTTATTTCCCTGGCAAGCTCTCCAAACGAGTTTCCTTTGTTTCTTCCCCCGGCAATTAGAACTATCGGTCGCTCATAAGAGTTTAGGGCTTTGATTGTAGAATCGGGGTTGGTACCTTTAGAATCGTTAACATACAATACGCCATTTATTTCAGCAACCTTTTCTAAACGATGAGCTACCCCTTGAAAATTCCTTAACCCCCTTTCAATATTTTTGCCCGAAACTCCAAAGCTCCAGCAAGCAGCTACCGTTGCTAAAGCATTTTCTAAATTGTGAGGCCCGGGAAGGGGCAGGTTTTCTATATCAATTATTTCCTCCTCTACTCCCAAGCTTCTAACCACAATCTTGCCCTTTTTGACAAAAACCCCTTCTTCTAACTCTTCCTTTTGGCTAAAGTAAAACACTCTCCCGGGTGTTTTCCTGCCAAGGCTTCTTATCCGGGGGTCATCATAATTTAGTACGGTTACATCCGTCCTGTCCTGGTTTATAAATATTCGGGCTTTGGCTTCCAAATAACCTTCCAAAGTTTTATGCCGATCTAAATGGTCGGGAGTTAGGTTCAAAAGCACCGCCACTTTGGGCTTAAAACTTTTTATCGTCTCTAATTGAAAGCTGCTCACTTCCAAAGATACCGCATCCCATTCCTCTTCCACCGCTTCAATTAAAGGATAACCGATATTCCCGGCAATTAACGTCTTAAAACCGGCAATTTTAAGGACCTCACCAATCCAGGAAGTGGTAGTAGTTTTGCCGTTAGTGCCGGTTACCGCAATAATTGGAGCCTTTAATTCCTTATACGCCAGTTCAATTTCCCCAAGTACCGGTATTCCTTCTTTTAAAGAATAAGCAATAGGTTCTTCCGTTAAAGGTACGCCGGGGCTTACTACTAAGAGTTCCCAGTCTTTTACCAGCGGATAACCCCCTAAAACCAGTTCCACCCCTTCTTCCGCAAGCTTCTTTAGTTCTTCATCCACCGGCAGGCTCATTTTTTTATCCGTTAATACTACCTTTGCCCCCCGTTTTATTAAAAAAGCTGCCGCTGCTCTGCCGCTTTTCCCCGCTCCAACCACCAGTATCCGTTTATTGGTATATAAACCCATCATCGAACCTTCTCCTTTCCTCACTTCATTTTACAGCCCGTAACCGCTGATTAAAACCATTATTAAAGTTACCAAGGAAAAAACCAACACAATCTTGTTTTCCGACCAGCCAGATAATTCAAAATGGTGATGCAACGGACTCATCTTAAATACCCTTTTACCGGTCAGCTGGTAAACAATCACCTGGATTATGACCGATAAAGTTTCCACAACATAAATTAAACCTACCAACAGTAAAAATAGTTCCGTTTGGGTTAAAACCGCAAATCCCGCTACTGCAGCTCCTAAGGCCAGCGAGCCGGTATCTCCCATAAAAACCTTTGCCGGATGCCGGTTATAAACTAAAAAACCCACTAAACCTCCCATTAAAGCAAGGGCAAAAATAAACAGGCCCTTTTCTTTTAACGCCAAAGAAGTCATCGCAAAAAAGCTCATCACAATTAAAGTTACGCTGGAACAAAGTCCATCTACACCATCGGTTAAATTAACTGCATTAGCAAAGCCAACCATAATAAAAATTGTAGCGGCAAAAAAGAAAACATTCCCCAATTCCAGGTACCGGGGTTCGCCCAAAAGCAAACGACTAAAGGGAATATACCAGTCGGTTCCCCGTCCTAAAAAAGCTACCGCGCCAAAAGTCAAAACCAAAGAAAAAATCACCTGGCCAAGGAGCTTTTCCCTGGCTCTTAAACCCAAAGGTCGGCGTAAAACCACTTTAAGATAATCGTCTAAAAAACCCAGTAAACCAAACAGCAAGGTGGTTATTAACAAAAGAAGCGTTTTTGCATCAAAGGCCTGAAAAACCACCACCGTTACAACTAAACTTAACAGGAAGATAATTCCTCCCATAGTGGGAGTCCCGGATTTCTTTAAATGGCGTTTGGGACCTTCCGTACGGACCGTTTGGCCGATTTTTAATTTTAAAAGCCAGGGTATTAAAACCCTACCTCCCCCTAAAGCTACGAAAAAGGAAACCAGCAAAGCCGTAACTCCTTTAGTGATTACCATTGCTAAACCAACCTCTTTCTATTGTGGCAAATAGTTCCTCAAACTTCATCCCGCGGGAAGCTTTTAATAAAACAGTATCCTCTGGTTTTAAAAAGTTTAGTAAAAAACTTCCCGCTTCTTCCTTGGTTGCAAAATGAAAAATATTTTGCGGGCTCATACCTCCAGCTAAAGCCCCATTGCCAATTTCCCGCGCCTTTGGCCCAACGGTAATTAAAAAGTCCACTCCAAGCTTAGAAGCCACCTCTCCCACCCTTCGGTGCCCAGTGGTTTCAAAATCCCCCAGCTCGTACATCTCTCCTAAAACAGCAATTTTTCTTCCCTTTTGCCCGGTACCTGCCAAAACTTTCAGGGCAGCTTCCATAGAGGTGGGACTGGCATTGTAATAGTCTTTTATGATTTTCATGCTTCCTATGAATTGAATTTCCAAACGCATTCCGGTAAGCTCTACTTCCGAAAGTCCTTTTTTGATTAACGGCACCCTTACCCCTAAAGTCAACGCCGTCAGAATTGCCGCTAAAGCATTAACCGCATTGTGCACTCCAAATAACGGCAGAAAAAACTCTTCTTCAAGAATACCTGCGGTAATAAATCTTAGCCCATCGTCTTCCTGAGAAAATTTCTTTATGTATAAATCTCCGGCTCGATGGCCAAAGAAATACTTTTTTACGGGAATGTTTGCAACAATTTCCTTAATATATGGACTTTCTCCGTTAATAATCGCTACACCATCACCGGGTAAATTTTTAATTAATTCGCTTTTCGCCCGGGCAATATTTTCCTGGCTTTTTAAAAGCTCAAGATGCGCTTCGCCGATATTGGTTATAATACCGATATCGGGGCGGGCAACCTGGCAGAGAGCATCTATCTCTCCCAGCCCCCGCATACCCATTTCTACTATTCCAACCTCGGTGTTTTCGTCAAAATTTAATAAAGTTAAAGGCACCCCTAACTCGTTATTAAAGTTTTTTTCCGTAGCACATACGTTATATTTTTGCCGAAGCACTGCTTTTACCAAATCCTTGGTCGTGGTTTTACCGTTGCTACCGGTAATTCCGATGACTTTTAATCCCTCTTTTTGTCTATTGTACAACGCCAGTTCCTGTAAAGCCCGAAAAGTATCTTTAACCACAATCTGGGTTACATTTATGGAAAAAGGTCTCTCAACAACAACTCCTGCCGCACCTTTGGCCACAGCATCCGGTACAAATTCATGCCCATCCAGCTTTTCTCCATGTAAAGCTACAAATAAAGCGTAAGGCTTAAGCGTCCGGGTGTCGGTACTTACCTCGGTAAACTCCCGGTCTTCACCTAACAATACTCCTCCGGTTACCCGGGCAATGGTAGAAGCTAAAATTTTTCTCATCTCCGTTCCCCTCGCAGTATTTCCCGGGCCACTACCCGATCATCAAAAGGATATTTGGTCGTTCCAATTATCTGATAATCTTCATGCCCTTTTCCGGCAATCACCACGGTATCCCCCGGCTTGGCCAGCAGCAGAGCGGTCTTAATAGCTTTTTTCCGGTCAACCTCTTTAAGGTATTTTCCCGGCAAAGCATCAAAAAATCCTTTTTCGATTTCGTTGATGATTGCTTCCGGGTCTTCGGTCCGTGGATTATCGCTGGTAATGATCGTTATGTCCGCTAAAGTTGCGGAAATCTTACCCATTTTAGGCCGTTTGGTTTTATCCCTATCGCCCCCGCAACCAAAGACCGCAATAACTCTTCCGGGAGTAATTGCCCTTGCCGACTTTAAAATATTTTCCAGACCATCGGGAGTGTGAGCATAATCCACAATAACCGCAAAATCCTGTCCTTCATCAATTAACTCAAAGCGTCCGGGGACGGGGTTTAACAAAGGTAAATTTTTAACAATATCGGGTAAAGAAAACCCCAAGGTTAAAAGGGTTCCCACCGCCGCCAAAATATTGTAAACATTAAAAAGCCCGAGAAGTTTTACCTTTACCGGATATTCTTCCTCCTGATAGCAAAGGGTAAAAGCGGTACCGCTATTGGTAAGTTCAACATTTTTAGCGGTAATATCGGCCTGTTCTTTAATTCCGTAAGTGACAAAAGGGTGGGCTACTTCTTTTAATATCCTTTGACCGTAAAAGTCATCCTTATTGATCACTCCAGGTAGGGCTTTTTGCTCCGCCAAAATCTTAAAGAGTTCCTTTTTAGCATTAAAGTAATTTTCCATGGATTCGTGAAAATCCAAATGATCCTGGGTTAAATTAGTAAAAACCCCGGTTTTAAAATCTATTCCTAAAACCCGCTTTTGTACTAAAGCATGGGACGATACTTCCATAGCTACGTGGGAAACTTCGCTTTTTACCATTTCGGCAAAAAGCCGTTGTAAACTCAAAGCATCGGGGGTAGTATTGGTTACCGGAAGGATCTTATCCCCTATGCGGTTGTAGATAGTCCCTATTAACCCGGTTTTATAACCGAAGCTTTCTAAAAGAGAGGTTACCAAATGGGTAACGGTAGTCTTACCATTGGTACCGGTTACCCCGATAACACTAATTTTTTCCGTAGGATTACCGTAAAAAGTCCGGGCTAAAAGGGCCAGAGCCTGCCGACTATCTTTAACTAAAAGGTGATTTACCCCAAAAATTCCGGGTCGTTCTTCCTCGGCCACAATTAGTGCTGGTTTTTTTTCGATAACTTTTTCAATAAAATCGTGGCCATCGGCGGTAAAACCTTTTATCGCCACAAAAATATTTCCAGGTTTTACTTGTCTTGAATCCTGCTCGATTCCCGTTACCTCGAGTTCTGCCCAGTTTATACCGTTTTTGGTTATAATCGTTTTTAAAATCTCAACTAACTCAGCAATTTTCACATTTGGCCACTTCCTTTTTAATTATTTTTACCATTAATTGCTATTTTAATTATAAACAAAGAGCCCCCAGGGGCTGTGGCCTTAATTTTTAAATTTCACTTCCACCACAGTCCCGGGCGGCACCACCGTTCCAGGGCTGATGTTTTGTTCTACCGCAACCCCGGAACCGATATAGCGAAAACCAAGTCCCAGCCGCTTTAAAATTCCACTAACCTCATCAAAGGTAAGGCCTGTAAGCTCGGGAACTATAACTTTATCGGTATCTCCCTTCCCCTGACCAAGGGTCAAGGTAATTTCGGTACCTTCGGGAACGATAACTCCCGGCTCCGGCGATTGCTTTACTACTTTTGGCCCATGCCCTTCCACATTAAAGATTAGCCCGTTTTCGATAATCTTTTTCTGGGCTTCCCAGAGGGTTAACCCCTCTAAAGCAGGTACCCTTACCTCTTCGGGGAAAACTTCAATTGGTCCTTCGTTTTTCGCCGGTTCCGGATCTTCCTGGGGCTTTACGCCCATGTATCTTAAAATATCCTCCCCTAAACTTTTAAAAACCGGAGCAGCTATCTGGCCGCCGTAATAAACTCCTGTACTTGGTTCGACAATTACCACTAAAGCAGCAAACTTGGGATCGTTGGCCGGAGCAAAGCCAACAAATGAAGCCACATATTTTCCCGGGGCATAACCACCGGTAGGGGAAACCACTTGAGCGGTTCCCGTTTTACCGGCCACCCGAAAGCCTTTAATGTAGGCTTTGGTGCCCGTTCCCTTTAAAACAACCCGCTCCAAAAGCTCTCTTAGGGTCCTGGCGGTTTCTTCGGAAATCACCCGTTTTAAATAACGGGGCTTATTTTCAAGAACTATATTTCCCGCTTGGTCAACTATTTTTTTTACTACGTGAGGTTCGACAAGCTTACCGCCGTTGGCGACAGCACAAACCGCCCGGATAAGCTGGATTGGCGTTACTGCGATTGACTGCCCAATGGAAATTGTGGCAAGGTTAACATTGGTTACTTTGTCTTCGGGGATGATAAGACCTTTTTGCTCCCCGGGAAGTTCAATCCCCGTTTTTTCACCAAAACCAAAGCTTCTAATGTATTTGTAAAACCGCTCTTTACCCAAACTTAAACCAACCTTGACAAACCCAGGGTTGCAAGAGTTTTGGATAACCTCCGCAAACGACTGAGCACCGTGCGGAGTCTTACTCCAGCATCTTATCTTGCGACCGTTAACAACAATATAACCCGGATCATAAAAACGGTCTTGGGGATGAACCACTCCTTCTTCCAAAGCCGCAGCGGAAGTAATAATTTTAAAGGTCGAACCCGGCTCATAATTATACCATATTGCAAAGTTTTTTTCCCGAACCTCCGCCGGATATTTGGCAAATTCGTTGGGATTAAAGTTAGGCCGAGAACCCATCCCCAAAATTTCCCCCGTTTTTGGATCCATGACGATAATCATCGCTAAAGCAGGCTTTAACTGACTTTCAATATTGTTCAATTCTCTTTCCACAAAATACTGGATAGTTTCATCAATGGTGAGATAAACATTGTTTCCGGGCCGTGCAGGAATGTATAAGGATGAAGATTCAGGAATCTCTAAACCCCGGGCGTCTCTTTCGGTGACCAGGCGGCCAGGGATACCTTTTAGATACTTATCTAAACTAAGTTCAAGACCGGCAAGCCCCTGATTATCGGTACCAGCATAACCTAAGAGGTGTGCGGCAAAATCATTATGGGGGTAGTACCGTTGGGTTTCTTCCACTAATTCAAGACCGAAAGTATAAACCTCATCTTCCTTATCCGCTAAGAGCTTTTTCAAAGCTTTGGCTTCATCGTAGGAAAGTTTCCGTTTAATCCAAATAAAACTACTCCGGGTGTTGGAAAGTTTTTGGCGTAAATTTTCCTTGGCTTTTTCATCTAAATTTAAAATCTTGCTTAACTTATCTACCAGTAAACCTAAAGGCTTGGGCTTTAGGCTTTTCCCATCCTTTTCCTTATCTTCTGGAGGAGCTTCCTTGGTTTCATCGTAATAATATTTCATCAACTGTTTGGGATTTGCTACTAATGATTCCACACTGATGGACTGGGCTAATAAATTTCCGTTGCGATCATAAATATTTCCCCTTTGCGGCGGTAAAATTATTTCACTTTGCCGGTCTGCTAAAGCTTCACTTCTTAAAGTCTCGGCTTTTATCACCTGCAAATAAAAAAGCCTCACAATGATTATGGAGGCAAAAGCAGCTAAAAGCAAGAATAATGCACCGGTTCTTTTTTTATAAATGGTTTTATAATTTTGCAAACTAACGGCCTCCTTCGGCTTTCTTCCTAACGGTTAAATACGCGGGTTAATAAAGCGATTAACCGATTCCCACTTTTTTCTGTTTTAGGAGTTTCCTTCTTTTCTTCCGGCAGGTTGATCGCAACATACATGACATTATCGGTTGCTTTTTCCATTCCCCGGGATAGGGCTATTTTTTCAATTTCCTTACTGTTATCAATTGAGGCTATCTCCATTTTTAAAGCATCGTTTTGGATTTTTAAGGCATTGATTTCTTTTTTAAGCCGGGCAATCTCGTAACCCAGCGAAGCTCTATAGGCAAAAACGGTGGCAAAAGAAACCCCGGACAAAAAGAGAAAAAGAGTTCCTACTGCCCAAATTTTTAACCCCAAAATTAAATCCTTTCTGGGTTTTTTCTTTATTTTAGGTTGTTCTGAAATCACCGGTTTTTCTTTTGCCAATACCAACTTATTCACGCTCCTTTTATTTTATGCAAAAGATAATTTTTCGGCAGCTCTAAGCTTGGCACTATGAGCGCGGCGATTCTTTTCAATTTCCTCCTCGCTTGGAACCAACGGTTTTTTCGTAATAACTTTAAGCCTTGGTTTTTTGCCGCAAACGCACATGGGAAAGTCCTTTGGACAAATACACGGATTTTCTTCCCGTCGGAAAAAATTTTTTACCAGCCGGTCCTCCAGGGAATGAAAAGTTATGACCACAATCCGCCCTCCGGGCTTTAAAACTTCCACCGCACCCACTAAGCCCTCTTCCAAACTGCTCAATTCATCATTAACTTCAATTCTTATGGCCTGAAAGACCCTTTTGGCGGGATGTTTTTCCCTTCGGGCTTTGGCAGGTACAGCCCGAATTATTTCCTCGGCAAGTTCTAAGGTAGAGGTAAAAGGCTTTTTTTCCCGGCGTTTTACAATAGCCCGGGCAATTTGCGGGGCATACCTTTCTTCCCCGTATTCGTAAAAAATTCTTATTAGTTCTTTTTCGGGATAAGTATTTACCACATCCGCTGCCGTCTTTGGGTTTTGGGGATCCATCCGCATATCCAGCGGGCCATCATGCTGAAAACTAAAGCCTTTTAGAGGATTATCCAGCTGAAAAGACGAAACCCCCAGATCCATTAGTACCCCATCTACCGCATCAAGACCCAGACGGTAAACCACTTTTCTTATGTTGCGAAAATTGCTTTTAACCGGAATAAATCTATCGCCAAAAGGTGCCAATCGTTTGGCGGCATGGTTTAAAGCATCTTCATCCTGGTCCAATCCCACTACCCGGCAGTCAGCCCTTTTTAATATTTCTTCACTGTGGCCCCCACCACCCAAAGTGGCATCCACATATACTCCGCCAGCTTTAAGGTTTAAATGTTCAATTGTTTCATTAAGCAACACCGGCACATGGGAAAACTCCATATTAAATCCCTCTATAATAAAAAGTCAACCATTTTTTCGGCAATTTCTTCATAAGCTGCCTGAGCCCCGTTGCAGTAATTGTTCCAGAGTTCCTGACTCCAAATTTCCACCCGGGTACCAACTCCCACTATAACTACCTCTTTATCAAGTTTGGCGTATTCCCTTAAATGGTTGGGCAGCAATACCCTGCCCTGTTTGTCCTGCTCACACTCGGCGGCTCCGGCAAAAAATAACCGGACAAAGGCCCGGGCATCTTGATTGGTAAAGGGAAGCGCTTTTATTTTTTCTTCTATAACTTTCCATTCCTTCTGGGGGAATACAAAAAGGCAATGATCCAGCCCTTTGGTGACAATAAACTTTTCTCCCAGCTCCTCGCGGAAACGAGCCGGAATAAAAACCCGACCCTTGGCATCCATGGTATGGGAATACTCCCCCATAAACATCGGCTTCCCCACCTTAACCAAATTCGCACCACTTTAAACCACTTTTCTCCACTATTCAATTCTACAAAGGTAAAAAAAATCCTGCTTAAATGTGTGACTTTTATCACAGAAATTTTGAAGGCAAAAAAAACCGCCCAATTACGGGCGGCGTTCGGAAAAAGGTGAGTTATTTAGTATCGGGTAAAAATTTATAAGTTTTAAGCATAAATGTCAGGATGATAATTACCAGGGCAAAAGGAAGAAGAGCTACTGCTATTTCCACCGGAGAAGGGGCATAATGCCAAAAGCTGGCAAACACCGCGGCCCCTTTCTTATATACCCCAATAGCAATCGGGTAATTGACCATTTCTGCCTCCGTATCCGGTAAGGTAAAATTAAGCGGAAATACATTATACGAAGCTGGCATTAAAAGGAAACGATGGGCAAACACCCCGATAAATAAAAGGATGCTTCCAGTAATTAGGCCGTTGTAGGACTCCCTGCCCTTTGGGGTAAGGAAATAAATCATAACAAAAGCTGGTAACGCTACTTCTAAAAGGTGAATTAAACCATACTTTTTAAATACCAGTGCCAGAGGGTTCAGCTCTTCAGGCACTCCCCACCACCAGCGCACTAAAAAATCAATATACATGAAGAAAAAGTGAACAATTAAGGAACCGGCAATAATAAAGGCAAAGCTTTTAAACGCTCCTTTATACTGCACAAACCGTTCTTTTCCTGCAACTAACAAAGAGATAAGCATCACCAGGGCTGTTCCGGAAGCGGTAGCCACCGCGATAAAATCCGGCGGCAGCACGGCAGTATGCCACCAATCCCGGGAAGCTTGCGTCGCAAAGATAAGAGCAGTTACGGTATGAATCAAGACCGCAAAGGGAAGACCAATTAATGAAACCCTTTTAGCCCAGAGCCGGGAAATATCTTCTACCTGTTCCTGACTTAAATTTTTGGTCCAGCCGTTTAAAAAGCCCCGGTTTTCCTTTTTCCATTCCGGCAAAAGCTGAAAATAGACACTTAAAAAGGTTAGGATTAAGTAACACGAAATTACGATAACATCCCACACCAGGGGTGAACGAAAATTGGGATGTAAGAGCATGTTATAAATTCGCTCCGGTCGACCAATATCGGGTAAGATTATTGCACCAGCGCCTACAATACTGGCAAAAGCCGAAAGGGAAGCAATCCGGGTGAAAGGCTTTAACTGTTCGATACCAAAAAGATAAATTGACGATGACACAATTAAACCCCCGGCAGCAATACCCACAAAAAAAGCAAAGGTAGCGATATAAAGTCCCCAGCTAAAGGGGTTACGCAGGTTGGTTACCACCAGGCCCTGGCTTAACTGATAGCCCCAGGCAATAATGCTAATTACAAACAGCAGTATGCCAATCAATAATAATTGATTTAACTTTTTCATTGTATTGCCTCCTTTTACCGTCTTCCCTTAGTTGGCGCCAGATAATAGACTTTGGGTTTAGTTCCTAAATGTTCTTTTAATTGAACGACCTGTCTTTCATGGACTAATTTACTAATTTCGGAATCTTTGTCGTCAAGGTCACCAAATATTCTGGCATGGGCCGGGCAAGCCTGAACACAAGCCGGAAGTTCTCCTTTATCGGTATACTGGACGCAAAAAGTGCATTTCTCTACTACGCCTTTTGGACGGTTTTGGGTATAAACCAGTCGGTCATCCTTGTCCCGGTGGTCAAAGGGATAACCGTAGCTGTACCCCTTCATGTATCCAACCCGGTCTTTAGCTTTTTTCGGGTCTTCCCAGTTAAACTGGCGAACACCATAGGGACAAGCAGTCATACAGTAGCGACAGCCTATGCAACGCTCATAATCTACCAGTACCCGCCCCTTATCGTCGGTATAAGTGGCCCCTACAGGACAAACTTTGACACAGGGAGCATTTTCACACATCTGGCAGGCTACCGGCAAAAAATACATCTGCAAATGCCCGTCTTTTTCCACCGCCGTTTGGTGTTCTTCGCTCCCCGGGGTAAAAACCCGGTTCCACCAGGTCCCCGGAGGCTGGGAATTATGTTCTTTACAAATCACCGCACAGGTCCGGCAGCCAATGCATTTATCAAGGTCTATGACCATACCGTAACGCATTAACTTTCACCCACCTTTCTCACATCACACAGGCATTCATTCCAGGCCGTATTCGGGCTCCACACACCGGGTACAAAATACACCTCGTGCGTCGGTTTAATAAACGGATAGGTTAAGGAGTTGTAGGAGGTTTCCTTTAAATAACGGCTCCACCAGCCCTGTTCAAAAACTATGACTTTTTCGCCTATACCGGGATCCAAAACGGCGTAACCTTTAACTTTACCCCGGCTGTTATATACCTCTACCAGGTCCCCTTCTTTGATACCTTTTGTTTCGGCATCTTTAGGGTTAAGAAAAACCTTGGGCTTATTGTTGTGCAACTCTTCCATCCAAATATTGTTGGAATGGGTGGAGTGAACCCGATACAGCGAGTTCCTGGTGATAAAGGCAAACTGGTATTTACCTTTGCTACTTGGGTCCAAAGCATACTCGCTTTCTTCAAAAGGTGGTTTGTACACCGGCAGCTGCTCGCCAAGTTTTAAGAAAATATCTTCGTCTTTGTAAAACTCAATCCGCCCGCTTTTAACAAATTGCGCGGTTTTTTCAAGGGGTACCGGTAAACTCTCCGGCGGGAATGGCTTTTTCTCAACGATCTGTTCGTAAAACATTATTTGCCTGTTTCCAGGAGTCCCCAGTTTTAATCTTACTGGCCCCTTCTTCAGTTGTTCTAAGGTAATCCCTGCTACCGTTGGACCACCGGTAGCCAACATCAGTTCAATGGCCTTTTCCGCCGCTTTATCCGGATCAAGGCCGGGGAAGAAGTGCTTTTCAAATTCCGGATTGATTCTTTTGGCCAGTTCTCTAAATATCCAGAGTTCCGGCTTACAATTATATAGTGGTTTTATTGCCGGTTGCTGAAGTTGCAGATATGGATGCACCGGCGTTGCGGTAAGTTCGGTTTTTTCATACCAGGTAACACCCGGCAATACCACATCGCTCCACTGACAGCTGGTGGAATTTTGAAAATCTATAGCTACCACAAACTCTAACTCACCCTTTTCCACCATTTCTCGCAGGCGATTGGCCATATTGTGCTGGTCAAAGGGGTTGTGCCAGCCAAAAATTAAAGCCTTTATTCCATTTTTGGGCTTAGGGGCCACCATGTTTTCCGTAGGTCCGTGTAGGATATAAAGCCAGGGATACCACTTTGCTTTCTTTCCTTCCGGAAACCACCATTTGTTTACTTTTAACCTGATCCGGTACTGTCCTGCGTAAGTAGAAATCCCCGCTCCTGGTTTCCCAAGGTTGCCGGTAAGTACCACTATCAACGCTAACGCCCGGCCTTTTAAATCGCCGTGATACCACTGATAATTGCTCGCCCCATAAATAATGTGAAGCGGTTTTATCGTAGCCATTTCCCGGGCTATTTTTACTACATCCTCTGCCTTTACGCCGGTTTCCCGCTCTACAAATTCCGGCGTGTAAACTTTGAGGCTTTCCTTTAAAAGCTGAAATATGGGCTTTACCTTGACGGTTTGGCCATTTTTTAAAGTAACGGTATATTCTCCCTCCAGCGCTACATCTAAGGGCATTTCCAGTTTTTCCGGATTTACCGCTAAAAACTTGCCGTTATAGGCTACAAAAACATCCCGGTAAGGAGACACACCTGCCGGCAGGGCAAGTCCGGCCACATCAGCAGCTTTCAAACGTTTGCCGTTATCTAAGCGAACTAAAAGCGGTAAGTCGGTATAAGTTTTAATAAACGGTTCATCATAAAGTTTTTCTTCTACAATTATCCGGGCAATTCCCAGAGCCAGGGCAGCATCACTGGAAACTTTTATCCGGTAAAATTCATCGGCTTTAGCTGCCGTTGGCGAGTAGTTGGGGTCAAAAACTACAACCTTACCGCCCCGCTTTTTCGATTCCAAAAGTAAATCCGAGTCAATAAGCCGGGTCACCATAACGTTGGAACCAAATATAGCAGTATAGCGCGAGTTTACCCATTCTAAAGGTTCCAACTCTTCCGTTTGCACTCCAAAAGTCTGGGGCCAAAACATTGGTAAATCCCCGTTTAAATCGTAAGCGTGATGTAAGGTCCAGCCAGCAAGGGTAGCTAATGCTACCATAGCTCCCTTATGGACGTAGCCGGTACCCCCTACTTGGAAACTAACACCTATTGATTCAGGCCCATATTTTTCCGCAATTTCTTTAAGCCTTCGAGCAGTATAATCTAAAGCTTCCTCCCAGGATACATCTCTAAATTTCCCTTTTAATCCCCGGCCACCTTCCTTAATTCTGGGCCCTTTGAGCCGGTCTGGACCGTATATCAAGTTAATAAAAGATATCCCCCGTAAACAACCCCTGGGGTTGTATTCCGGGTCAGGATAGTCATTAGTGGGGAATAATGCTTTAATTTGCCCATCCACTACCATTGCTTTAATACCACAAGCGCTGGTGCAGTTGGGCGAACAGGTAGTACGAACAAATTTAACTTCCCGAGCACGGTTATCGGCTAAAGCTTTTTTAACCAGTACCCTTCCGCCTCCGGCTCCCAGCAGAACACCGGCAGCAGCCGTACCTTTCAAAAACTGACGCCGGGTAAGCTTTACTTTGTACTTCACCTAAACCACCTCGTTTTAACATTCTTTATATTCTTGAGTAAGTTTACCCCTGAATTCTTACAAATTTCTTTCACGTCCAAATACTTTTTTAAAAAAACCGTAATTAATAGCCCCAATTGCCAAAGTAACTCCAAGTGCAATACTCCACCAGTTACTACCTGCTAAATGGGCAATAAACACTCCAACGGTAGCCGAAATTATATGCCCACCCAAAACGCTTTTTGGTCTGGCAAAAGGACTTTCATAGGCGCTAAAAAGGATTACCGCGGTGGCTCCCAACGAGGGCAAAAGCAGTGGTATCTTGTAAATAAACGCTAAAAAAGAAATAGCCCCAATACCGAAAAAACTTCCTATTATCGTCCAAAACATTTTTTTTAATTTATCTTTTCTTTCTCTCATTGCTTTATAACAGTACACCCCCTTTGTATTGCAGTTTAAATTATTAAAAACAAAATTTCTGTGTTTTAAATCACAAAAAAAAACCGCCCAATTACGGACGGTTTAAAGGAATTTCCCGGGCTTTTTGATTTGCAAAAGTTGTAAGGTTTTTTACGCCAATTCCCTCTAACATCTGGTAAATTTCCGGAAATTTATAGGCAAGGTGCTCCGGCTTATGGGCGTCGGAACCGGTAGTAAGAGGGATTTTTTCCCTTACCGCTTCCTCAATGATAATTTTACTTGGATATTGCTCCTTAGCCGGATAGCGTAAGCCTGCGGTGTTAATTTCCAGCACCATCCCGGAATTTTTTAATTCCAGGAAAATTTCCGGTAAATGGGGCTCAATAAGTGCAAAGCTAACCAGGCCAAATTTCTTTATTAAATCCAAGTGGCCGATAACATTAAAAATCCCTAATCTAATCACTTTTTTAACTAAATCAAAATATTTTGCTGTCAGCTCTTTTAAATCTTTACCTCGATAGCTTTCAATTTCCGCGGGATCGTCAAAAGGCCAGTTGTCTATAAAATGAACCGAGCCAATAAGATAATCCACCGGTAAATCTTTTAAAGCTCTTTTGATTTCCCCTTCACTTTCAGGAAAATAATCCACTTCCAGCCCAATTTTTAAAAAAGGGTACGTTTCCTTTAACTTAAAAAGCTTTCTTAAGTATTGGGGCCAATCGTTAACCTTCATGGAATACCCCGGAAAGTCTTTTCCATATAATGCCATGGGAAAATGTTCACTAAAGCCAAGTTCCGTAACTCCTTTTTCCCGGGCTTTTTGGATATAATCCTCAAACTCCCCTTCCCCGTGCCCGGAATAAACGGTGTGTACGTGTAAATCAATCATTGGTGATTTCCTTTCCAAAATCCCGCAAAAGGCCGTATATCTTTTCCGCATGCTCCGGAAGTAAAAGCCCCGTGCCACAGGCCGGAGTCAGCATGATATTCGAATTATCCGAAACTACTCCCATTTCCCTTAACAAATTAACTTTTCGTTCATAATCCTTGTAGAGGTCTTCTAAACTATAATTCTCTATTTCCGGGCCGGTAGGAATAATCCCCAGGGCTAAAATTCCCCCGGTATTTAATAAACTTTTAATTTCTTCTTTATACGGAAACAGGGAATCAAGATAGTTAAAAGCATCTACCGATACAACCTGTGCTCCAGCTTCCGTTACTATTGACCAGTCGATACCGGCACAGGAGTGGACTCCGGGTATACCTCCTTCTTCTAAAATCCCGTCAATGATTTCTTTTAAAACTCCTACTACCTCTTCCCGTTTTAAAGTAAGATGGGTGAAACTGCCGTAATTGGCAATTGCCGGATCATCCACAAACAAATAAACCTTCCTTCCAGTATTTTTTAAAAAATTTACCTGCCAGCGGGCCGACATAACTAAAGTCTTAACCACTGCTTCCCGAATCTCCGGATCGTAAAAGGCCGGTATCTTGTTTTCATCGGTAAGGGTAAGTAAGATGCTCAAAGGGCCGGCCATTTGCCCTTTTACCGCCAGGGCCCTGGGAAAATACTCATTAAATTTTTCCACCAAAAGATAAAGCCCTTCTCCACTTTCCCGGGGCATGGCAAAAAAAGCATAATCCCTTTTTTCAAGAGCTTCAAAATACTTTTCATAAAAGAATGTTAATTTTTCGGGAAAGGTTTCATCTTTCTTAAAAATTCCTTTATTTCCTTCTACCTGCAGTAACCCCACTTCCGTTAACGGCCGTAAAAACTGAAAAACAAAATGCTCCGCCACACCCCGCTGGGGCATCTGGGGCCAGTGGGGTATTTGCGGTAACGCTTCCTTGATAATTTCCAGGTTTTTTGTGGCATCTACCAGTGGCATGCTCCCAATACCGGTTTTTAAAATTTCCTTCATCGTCCTTGCCTCCTCATCAATTACTTTTTTTATTTCGAAAATATTTGAACCAGTGGTTTATAGGAAATAGCCTCTAAAAAATTTGCATACTCTTCATTGGTAATTCCCCCGGGATTTTTCTTAAAATAAGCACAAGCCATAGCTTCTAAAAGATTGGCCCCCGGACTAATTCCCTGAAAATCCCCACCCGAACCCACTACCGCCAAGGCCCCTTTGCTTTTTAAAAAAGCTATATCTTCCTTCCGCAAGGTAGTGGTAATAATTACTTTTCCCGTTAAATCAGGACAATACCGCCGTAAAAAGTGGAAATCCCCGGCCACCACCTGACAGCGGCTAAAAACTTTATTGTAGCGT
Source organism: Carboxydothermus hydrogenoformans Z-2901 (assembly GCF_000012865.1). Taxonomy (GTDB): domain Bacteria; phylum Bacillota; class Z-2901; order Carboxydothermales; family Carboxydothermaceae; genus Carboxydothermus; species Carboxydothermus hydrogenoformans. The sequence continues at coordinate 1,872,185 of NC_007503.1, forward strand.
GGGGTATTTTTTTCCTGCTTTGTCCCTAAAGGATAAAGGTATTTTATTGGTATTGTTCTTAGTACCGGTAAAGTTAAAATACCTGCTATCGTAAAAAGTTTTTCCCCCGGGAAAAAAAGGGGTAACTTTAGGGCAAAAGCCGCATCCCCAATTAAAACTTTCTTAGCCCCCGCCTTCCTTAATCCAGCATATAACCAGGGCCTGTCCAAATAAGATGTTAGAAGTGCGTTAAAATTTTGGGGGAGCAATTGAAGTTTTTGGGCAAGTTCTACTGCCTTTAAATCCAATAGAGGTTTAATAAAGCTTCCATCCGCCAAAGGTTTGGAAGTTGCCTTTTTAATTTGTTGTGCCTCTAAAAGCGGATACCTTTTCTTACCCAGGTAATAATAAAAATTTATTCCTCCAATTCCCGCCGCATCATATTCCTCGTCTTTTAATAACTTAATTGCCCGGGCTATATCCCCGTTGGTACCGGTTCTTTTCGCAAAAAAAGTGGTATGTCCCACTTTAAAAGTAAAGGCAAAATCCCGGCGCGAGCTTCCAAGGCTAACCCCAAGGATTTTTTTAGTAATTATAAAACTACCTCCATTTCCCGGTCAAAGTAAACTCCTTTTAAGTCTAACTTTAAACGGTAAGCTTTAATATACACCCCCGCCATTGCCGCTTTTTTTAACGCTGAAGCAAAGTACGGGTCACATTTATCATTTGGTTTAAATACTTCTGCATCCTCCCGGCAAATTAAAAAAACCACCGCTGTTAAATATTGAGAAGATAAAGCTCTTAATTCCTCCAAATGCCTTACTCCCCGTGGAGTTGGGGCATCGGGAAAAAGAGCATACTTCCCTTCCACCAAGGTTACGGACTTCACCTCAATAAAACCAGTCTTATCCCGAAGCTGAACTTTGAAATCAAAGCGGGACTGCCCCTTGGTCTGCTCCGCTGCTACTTGGTCTATCTCCCGAGAAAAAGGCTTTATAATACCTTTCTCTAACAGCCCCTGCGCAATTTTATTGGGAAGAAGGCTATCAACTAAAACCAAAGATTCCGGCATTTGCGCTAAAACCAGGTCATATTGATACTTTCGGCCAGGATTTTTGCCTTCCCGTAAATACACCAGCCGACCTTCGGTTAAAATTTCCGCCAGTCGGCCGGAATTGGGAATATGGACCAACACCTTTTCTCCCTGTAAAACCACTTCACCTACAAAACGGTTTAATTTTTTGCAAAAAACTGCAGGAATTGGAGTAAAATTGAATTCCATTTAAGACCTCTTTCTAAGAAACAATTTCAGCAATTCTGTCAAGATTATTATAAGCCTCTTCTTCTCCCCGCCGAATGGCCCAGGGTATTAAAGCAAAATCATTCCAATCCATCCCCGAAACTCGGGGTCTTAATACTAAATCGGCGAATCGTTCCACATCTTTTTCGGTATTGGAAGTCATAATTATCTCCATTGAACTTCCCAGCACATCAATAATGTTTTTAATATGGTACTTATTTTCCTCGGGGTTTGTCAAGGCAACTCCAATAATTTTTTCGTAACCTAAATTAGCTAAAATTCTGACCGGCACATTTTCCACAACTCCCCCATCGGTTAACAAGTAGTCATAAAATTTTACCGGAGTAAAAATTCCGGGAACTGCCGAAGTCGCCTCCAAAGCAGTCACCAATAAAGCGTCCCGGACAGCAATATAATCGTTTATTCCCCGTAGAAACTCCCCTGGAAAATTGCCAAAGACCACCCTTTTGCCGGAATAGAGGTCTACACTTATCACCGCAACCTGTTCTTTTAATTGATTTATATTAAGCGTTCCTAATTCCCTTACAATTTTTCGCTGTAAACCAATGGGTCTAAAGATTCCTAAAGGAAGCTTTAATTTATTATTTTGATAGCCAAAAAGCTTTAATAAATTATAACTTATGATAAAAATACCTACTCCCGCGGTAAATAAACAGTTATAGAGGTCTTTGGGTTTAATTTGAAGAGCAAGCTCCTCCATATCCTTAGGCGACAACCCCGCTCCATATAAAAGGGCTATAATCCCACCGACACTGGTGCCGGATACTATCGAAGGTTTTAACCCCTCTTTTTCCAGAACTTTCAGTACTCCAATGTGAGCAGCCCCTCTTAAAAAGCCTCCCCCAAGGGCAAGACCCCACTCCTTCATTACTCTCCCCCCAGTTTTTTAAAAATCTTTAGCGTAAAAGCCGCATGGGCGCTTAGCACGGTATATATCTCCCGGTCGTTTTTTATTTCCCCTCTTCCCCCTCCAAAACCTATTGTCCAGTACGGGCCTCCGGGAATGATCAAGCCGTGGTAAAAATAAAACTGCAGTAACTGGGCTAATACCATATTGTGACCCGCTCTTCTTCCCGTGACAATTCCCACACCTATTTTCCCGCCTAATTCTCGACCCCTGCTGGAAGATAACATGCCAAGACGGCTTAAAAACGCCGAAAGCAAAGGAGACATTCCGCTGTAGTAAACCGGTGTTCCCAAAACCAGGATTTTGCTTTTAACAACAATCGGATAGATTCCCTGGAAATCATCCCGGATTTGGCACTCCCCCGTCGCCTGACATCTTCTACAACCCCTGCAAGCAGCAATTTTTCTTTCCGCCAGGGGAATTATTTCCGTTGACAGCTCTTTGGTAAGTTGTTTTAAATAATACCTGACCAAATACTCGGTATTTCCCCGGCGCCTCGGACTCCCAACAACACCTACGGCCTCCATCCTACCCCTCCAAAAGCTCTAATTTATAAAAATTTATGCGAAAAAAAGGTTTTTTTGCCTAAAAAATAGAATCTTTTTTCCGGGTGAGAACATGAACTTCAAAAAGATTATTTTTGCATTCTTTGGACTTACCTTAATTTTTTTAATCGCCGCCTGGTTTTTCCCGTTAAATTACTATCTTGCCTTACCCTTAACAATTAAGGAAAATCCTCAACCAGCCGATGCCGTCGTGGTTTTAAGCGGGGGCCTTACCAAGAAGGGAGATTTAGGCGAGAGTACCAGGGAAAGGTTAAATTTAGGTATTAACCTCTGGAAAAACGATTACGGACGCTATCTTTTGCTGTCAGGAGGCAGTTTTACCAGAGAGCCAAAAGACGCCAGCCTCATGGCCAAAGAAGCGCTAAAAAAAGGTGTTCCCGCTCCGGCTCTTTTACTGGAGAGCAGTAGCGAAAACACCTACGAAAACGTTTTATTAACCGCAAATATTTATTATCAGAACCGCTGGAAAAGAATTTTAGTGGTCACCTCTGCCTATCATACTTTGCGGGTTAAAAAAATGTATAACGACCGGGGGGTTAACGCCACCGTTGTCTACCCCGCCGGTGAACTGCCAAACGCCCGCGGATTGTTAAGATTAAGGCAAACTATAGTAGTTGTTGAAGAATATTTAAAGTTACTCTACTACTTTATTGGTAAGCTTTAGTTTTTTTATTTTATTGCGCAAGGTAGTATGGGTTACCCCCAAACTTCTGGCTGCCTGCCTGATGGAAGGATACTGTTTTAAAGCCCTTTCAATAAGTTCCTTCTCCACCTGGTTAACCGCTTCTTCTAAAGTCCGGGCAACAAAATAGGTATTTTGGGGGTTATCTAAAATAATATCTTTGGCTTCGATAACTCCATCATCCGCTAAGGTTAAAGCCCGTTCAATGACGTTTTGCAGTTCCCGGACATTGCCTGGCCAGCTATACGCTTTAAGCTTATTTAAGGCATTTTCCGTTATTTCAAAGTACTGTATTCCCCGCCTTTTGGCAAAAGTATTTAAAAAATGGTAGGTCAACACTTCAATATCTTCCACCCGCTCCCTTAAAGGCGGAATTTGTAGTGGAAAAACATTTAAGCGAAAATACAGGTCTTCCCGGAACTTTCCTTCCCGGACCATCCCCTCTAAGTTGCGGTTAGTTGCAGCAATTATTCTAATATCCACCGGTATCTCTTCTTGACCGCCAATCCGGCGCACCTTCCCTTCCTGCAGGACGCGTAAAAGTTTGGCCTGCAGGTGGGTAGGAAGTTCGGCAATTTCATCTAAAAACAACGTCCCCTCATGGGCAAACTCTAAAAGCCCCTGTTTTCCTCCCTTTTTTGCTCCGGTAAAAGCCCCTTCCACATAACCAAAAAGTTCCGATTCCAACAAACTCTCCGGAACCGCCGCACAGTTTAAGGGAACAAAAGGCTTGGTTCTCCTCGGGCTCTCCAAGTGAATAGCCCGGGCAAACAGCTCCTTGCCAGTCCCCGATTCTCCCCGGATTAACACAGTGGTATCGGTTCTTGCTACTTTTTTGGCCATTTCTACCACAAAGCGCATTTTTTCAGAGGTATAGATGATATCGTTAAAGCTATTTAACGACGGTTTGGTTAAAGCATAAACCAGTTCCCGGACTTCCGACATTGGTTTTAAGACTGCAACCACCCCTACAATATTGCCCAAACGGTCCTTAATCGGTCGTCCGGAAGTAAGATAATGAAGTCTTCTACCTTCAACATTAATAATTATTTCCTGGTTATTGTAACTTTCACCGGTTTTTAAAGTTTTTAGCATGGGAATATCGTTTGCTAAAAGCTTACCCACATTCTGCCCGATTACCCTCTCTACTGGGATACCAAAGATCTCGGCACAGCTTTGATTGCATATAGAAATGGTACCGTGACTATCGATAGCAATTATACCCTCATTAACCGTATCAAGAACAGCTCTAAGCTGCTGCTCCTTTTGCTCATAGGGCATTATTTCAATGGGATGAACCTTTAACACCTTGGGAATATTTTTTAAGTCATCGATAATTTGCTTTAAAGTTTTTTTATCCGTTTTCTCTATCTCCAAAAACATTCTTCCGGGAAGCACTTGAAAAGTAATAATATTTAAATTTCTGGCAGAAATAACCCTGGAAACATCCAAGACTAACCCTACCCGGTCTTCAAAATCCAGGGATAACTTAATGGTACCCATCCCCCCGTCACCTCACCTCTTTTTTCATTATCCTTTTTTTCAAGAAATCTTGCAACAAAAAATGCCGGGTTAATCCCCGGCATTACCTCTTAAAAGTTCGGTTATCGGTAACCTTAAAATTTGCCCTAATTTATAATAATTCACCCCCACCGCAATTAAAAAAGAAGACAAAAACGCAATGTTTATACCACTTAACAGTATCCTATAAGGAATGGCTAACTTTTGCAAAATTACCTTGGTAACCATCAATCCCAGCGGCCAGGCGGCCAGAACTCCTAACAAAACCGCCAGCAAGTCTTCCATTAAGATTATTTTCACAATAACTTTTGTTTTAAAGCCTAAAGCCGCAAAAATTCCTATCTCCTGGCTTCTTCCCAAAAGGTCATTTTCCAAAAACGACTTTACCAATAAAAAGCCCATTATTAAAAGAACAACCGCTAAGACACTCCCAAATACCTGGTACCTTAAAAGTAAGTTAAAGCGCTGTTCTTCAGGTCCCGTAATAAAGTCAATATTTAAATCCGGAAAAAGCTCATAAGCTTTAGATTTTACCGTATCATCCCCGGGTTTTAAAATTGCTTGAAGGAGAAAATAGTCCGGAGGAGCAGAGCTTTCTTTAAGGCTTGCAAAGAAAAACCCATCTTCGTTTTTACCGGTAGGCTTTAAAATCCCGACAACCTTCCCTTTGAAAGCCCCAAAATCAATTAAATCCCCAACCTTAAGCTTATATTCCCGGGCAAGGTCGGATCCTGCCAGTATTTCACCTGCTCTTTCAGGATATTTACCCAAAACCTCCCAGTAAGGCCGGTATTTCTTTTCTTCTGAAAAATCAAGATAAATTACAGCCGTTTTTTGTCCATTAACCGTAAAAAACCGAACTTTCTTTGGAGCATAAACGGTAATTTGCTGTTTAAAAGTATTGTAAAACTTTACAGCTTCACTTTCTGGAATAAAGTTTAACTCGTAATTTCCTGAAACTAACGTGATATTTTGGTAAGTAAAACTAAACTGCTCGGTGGCAGCAGTCACGGCAATACGCTGCCCCCGTTTTTCTTTTTCCGTTTGTAAATAAGTATTTAAATTGCTTATAGTTAAGCCGATGGTAAGGAAAAGAGCAAAAACCAATAAAACCAAAAGGGTTTTTGTAGCTAACCGACCCCGCCGGCTTAAAAAGAAGCTTTTAACGTTCAAACCCCTCATATTAAACCCTCGGCTGCCAGGCATCTACAATATTTTTATCTACCAAAATTTTGCCATCTTTCACTTCGTACGGTATTTCATCGGGCGGGTAAGCGGTACAGCCCCCATCAATTCCCTTTAAGTTATCTAACAAAGACCAGCGCGTACCGCAGGTCATGCAAACCAGGGCATTATCCTGAATTTTAAAGCGAAAGCCCCGGCACGGTTCACAAATGCTCACCGCTACTGCCAATCTTCCGTCGTTTAAGAAAAACGCAGTCAGCGGTTTGGTCGGGCTGTAAGGCACGTAGACTATTCCGTATTTTTGAACATCTTCTAAAGGTATTTCAATTTTTCCTTCCTTATTGACCACCGCTGGAATATCGGTCATTTGAATCTCCTGCCCGGAGTAATTAATTTCAGCGGCGTAATAGGCCCCCTCTTTTTTCTTCTTGGCAGGTACAAACATCATGACCGTTAATCCTATAGCAATGATTCCCAAAACCGCAATGATAATTTTCAGAGCTTTGTGCATGCTATTTTTTTGTTTTAAAAATTCTTCCTTTTTAGTCATTTAATTCGCCTCCTTTAAAGTTTTTGTTTCCAAAACCTCACCATCTTTTAAAAATAAAGCATGTGTAGCATAATGAAGATGGTCAAGGTTATGAGTTACCATGATAATCGTCTTACCCCGGCGATTTAATTCGGCAAAAATCTTCATAACTTCCTCTCCGGTCTTGCTATCCAAGTTACCCGTTGGTTCATCGGCTAACAATATTTCCGGCTCCATGATAAGTGCCCGGGCTATAGCTACCCGCTCCTGTTCTCCTCCGGAAAGCTCTTTGGGATATTTTTCTTCTTTTCCCTCAAGCCCAAGCATTTTTAAAAGCTCCCGCGCCTCTTTTTCCTTACTGATTTTCCGGGGATAAGCAAGGGTAGGTAACAGAACATTTTCTACAGCAGTTAAGTAAGGTAAAAGATGAAAATTTTGAAAGATAAAGCCAAGATAATTTAAGCGAAAAAGTGCCCGTTCATCGTGACTTAAGCTAAAGAGATCCAAATCATCTACCAGCACCCTACCACTATCCGGCTCATTCAAGCTTCCAAGGATACTTAATAAGGTTGATTTTCCGGAGCCCGAAGGACCCGCTATAATCCAGAACTCTCCTTTACCCACTTGAAAGCTCACATCTTTCAATACTCTGGTCTCCACATTGCCTTTAACATACTTCTTGCTAATGCTTTCCACTTGAATGTAGGCCATTTTTCTCCTCCTAATACTCCCTTAAAATTTCCTGATGGTCCAACCGGGAAACCTTTACCACCGGTAGCAGTGAAACCACTAACCATAAAATCAGTCCACCAATTAAGGCAAAACTTATATACTGCCAGGAAAACAGTTGGGCGCTGGCAATTCCCAACATCCTGGCTAAGACCACAGCTAAGCCAACCATTAATAAACTACCTAAAACTTCACTAACCAAAAGCACAATTAAAATTTCCAGGCCATACAAATTAAATATCTTTAACTTGCTAAAGCCGAGAGTTCTGAAAATCAACAACTCCTTTTCCCTTTCTTTAAAAAGACTAAAGGTTAAAATCAAAAAGTTTCCAACACCTAATACCAAAAGACCGTAAGCCATTTGCTTGCTGAAACTCCCAAAATTTTCAACCAAAAGTTTACGATCAAAAATTGCATCCGCCATTGCCGAAACCTTTATCGTAGGATCCAGCGCTCTGATTTGTTTAACTATTTCCGGTATCGGGCAGGTTGAACACAGAGCACTTACCTCAATAAACGTATAAGAATTTATCTTAAACAGGGAAAGAACGGTTTTAAGATCTAAAAATAAACTGTTATCCTCAAAACTCCCTGTCCTTTTAATCACTCCGGTTATGATAAACTCTTCACCATTAACCTTTACTTTGCCAGGTTTCCCAAGTTTTTCGTAAAGATTTTCCCCAATTAGCCCTTCTCTCGCGGTTTGCGGTTTACGTCCGGTTATTTGCCACCACTTTTTTGCTCTTAACTCCTCCGCAAAGATTACTCCTAAAACCACCCCTTCCCGGTTGTTTACTTTTGCCTTCACCACTACCTTAGGGGAAATTATGCTGATACTTTCTTTATTTTTAATGGTTTTAATTTTGTCGGGAAGTGTCAAATCAATTCCCATTAGTTTTTGCTCGGCAAAAGGTACTCCATCAAAGGCCTTCCCCTTGGAAAGTTTATCAGGTACAATTAAGATATTTGCACCAATTTTGTCATAATAATCGGCCACTTCCTTTTGCAAATTAAAAGTTGTAAGTAAAACTCCTCCGATTCCCCCAATGGTGATGGCAATACTTAGAATCATTAAAAATACCTTGGTCTTTTTTTCCTGCATTTGTCGTAAAACTACATGCCCGATCTTCATTGCCTCACCCGCTAATTTGTAGTTTCAACTTAATTATAAATTAATTTCCTACATCTTGTAGTTACAAAAATGTTACAAAAAAATTAAAACCTCCAAAGCGGAGGTTTTAACGCCGTTTAACAAATAAAGTATAAAAAGATTAAGCTTAAACTTACAATCAAAGTCATCACCGCAAAATAGGTAAAATTCCTCCGGGGAATTTTCAAATCGCTCTCTATTATGGCCTGCATTCGTTTTATTTCAAAATCCCCTCCCAGATCCAAAGCAAAACCAATCCATGACGCATTCGCCCCAAATTTGTAAGTTTTAACCAGAGCACTGGCTAAGGGTTCTTTTTTACCTAAATAGCCGAGAGCAACTTTATCGGCTCTTAGCTCCCTAAACAACAAAATCTTTTCAAAATATTTTTTAAGCCCGGGAACGAAAAAGTAGAGGTAGGTGGCAAACTGGCAAAGACTAATTATTAGGCTATCATTAGCTTTAATATGAGCAAGTTCATGGGCAAGGACCGCCTTAAGTTCTTCAAAATCCAGTCTTTTAGCATACTCTTCCCCGACAATTACCACCGGTTTATCAAATTTAAAGGTAAAAATGGTGATATTACCGGGAGCAAGATAACAAAAAACTTCTTTTTTTATCCCCATTTTTTCTTTAAGTTCAGCAAGAATACCGTTTAACTGCTCATCTTTCTTTAGCCGGTGAGCTTTCAAAAAGCGATTAAAAGTGAAATAGGGCCGGATAATCTCGTGCAAACCGTAAAAAGCTGCAAATATAAAGACAGGGGTAAAATATTTGGCTGCACCATCCCCTAAAAAGCACAAAAAACCCCCTATAAACTTTAAAGGAGGGTTGGCAAGGGTTAAAAGAGGGCAGGGCTTTCCCCAGTAAATTATTACCGCCAAGACCGGAATTAAAAGCGGTATGGTTAAAATCTCACTCCAAAAATAACTGTTATTTTTTAAAAGCCTTTTACCAATTAATAATAACAAAGTATAGCCAAAAAGAGGTCCAAACAAAGCATACAGAAAAAAAGTATGGACTACTTTAAAGCTCATACTACCCCTGCTGTTCTTTTATTTTTAATAACATTTTTTCCAACTCCGCAAGTTTCTGCGGATCATTCTCTACCTTTTTCAAGAAATGGGTAAAAGCAGGCTCGGCAAACTCTTCAAAAAGGCCATCCACTACCGTTTCGGCAACCTTATTATAAAATTCCTCCCGGCTTACCGCCGGCGTATAGGAATGGGCAAGCCCAATACTTTTTTTGATTAAAAGCCCTTTATCGGCAAGCCTGCCCATGATGGTCAGAATCGTGGTATAGGCAAGCTTTTTCTCCTGATTAATAATCTGGTGGACATCCTTTACCGTTGCTTCTCCTAAATCCCAGATAATTTCCATAACTCTTGCTTCTAATTCACCTAAAACCTTGGCCACACCCTTATTTTGGGGTTTAAATTCGCCCTCTAACCAGCTCATTTAAATCTCCCCTTCCTTTTTTGGCGCACAATTTCTACAAAAGCCATAAATTTTTAACTGGTGATTGGTTACGACAAAACCTTTATTTTTATATACTTCCCTTTCCAGTTCCTCCAATAAATCTTCCTCAATCTCTTCAATTTTTCCACAATTTAAACATATTAAATGATGATGCTGGTGCGATTTACTTTCAAGAAGCTCAAATTCATATCTTTTACGACCATCACCAAAATCCATACAATGTACCAAGCCTAAAGAATATAAAATTTCAAGGGTGCGGTAGACGGTGGCTAAGCCAATTTCCGGAGATTTTTCTTTAACAAGCCCTAAAATTTCTTCCGCACTTAAATGCTTATCCTGGTTTTCAATTAATACCCGCAAAATTTCTTCCCGCTGCGGAGTAAGCTTATAATCACTTTCACGAAGTTTCTTACCCACTTGACTTAAGATATTCTCCATAAAACCCGTCCTTTTCCCTTAAAATCATTATTTTATTTTTCAATTATTTTTGCTCGTTGGTTATACTTTCATCAAATCCGATAAATAACCCCCAAAAGTCAATAATAAAATATAAAATAACCCAAAAAAGCACGGCACCGCTTAGCATATGCCATAAAGAATAATTCCTGTAAAGGTAGTACATTAAAAAGCTATAACCAACAATTAAAAGTAGCCCAACCCCCCAGCTTATGAAAGCAATAGCCATTCTTTTTAAAACAACCTTAAAGATGTCAAACATCAATTACCCTCCAAAAATAAAAGCCAAAGACTTAATACTTTGGCTTTATTCTACCATATTTTTTAAGAAATTGAAAAGTTAAAAATAATCCCGCTAAAAAAAGGACTCCCGGGTAAATTAACTTTCTGCTGCTGTAAATAAGGGTTGGCTCCACGGAATTAAAAGCAACTAATTTTACTTCCCCAACAACATTTTCGTTTTCCTTTACAACAATCTTCCCTACCCTTTGACCAGCTTTTACCGGAGCTTGGAGCTTTTCTATCTTTTTTTGATAATCAAACTGGGGTTCCTGCCTCCGGTTTACAGTATCATACAGGTCTTCTGCCGCTATAAGTTTTACTGGCTCTTTGCCTCCAGCCACCTCTACTTTCCCAAATTCCTGCCCTTTAGAAACGAGCTTTACTGTTTTAAAATTGTTAAAAGCGTAATCCAAAAGCTTTGTAGCATCATCATAAACATTTCGTCCTTCACTCCCTAAAACAACCGCAATAAATTCCTCGCCATCCCGGGCAGCCGAAGCTACCAGGCATTGCCGGGCTTTTACGGTATACCCGGTCTTAATACCATTGGCCCCCTCATACCGCCATAAAAGTTTATTATGGTTTTGTAAAAACCGCAAGTATTTAGGGTCTCGATTTATTACCTTTGTTTTTGTCGCTGCAATTTCCCGAAACTTGGGGTTTTGCATAGCAGCCCGGGCAATTAAAGCTAAATCCCTGGCTGTGGTATAATGGTCATCGTTGGGAAGGCCATTGGGATTTACAAAATGGGTATTTTTTGCCCCTAATTCCCTGGCCTTATCATTCATTTCCTGCACAAAAGTTGCCACATCTCCACCGATGTATTTGGCCACCGCAATCGCCGAATCGTTGGCAGAGTTGAGCATAATAGAATATAATAAATCTTCCAAGCTTAATTGTTCCCCGGGATTCAACCAGATGGCCGAGCCCTCAACATAACACGCTTCTTTATCGATATAAACCCTATCGGATAAATTTCCCTTTTCCAGAGCAATTAAGGTAGTCATTATTTTGGTAGTGCTTGCAGGATACATTTTTTGGTCGGCATTTTTTAAATAAACAAATTTTCCGGAGTTAACATTGATAACCGCTGCGGCTCGGCCAATAATTTGGGGCTCTTCTGCCAGTGCTATAGTTTTCAGGCATAAAATTAGGATAAATAAAGCAAAAAATCTTACCGGTTTCATTTCGTCCCTCGTCAAAAAATTCTCTTTTTTAATATAACTGCCAACATTAGTTCAAGTCAAGGAAAGAAAAAACCATTTACTTTGCTTTAGTACCATAAAAATGCACGTCTACATCCAGGGTAAAACATAAACCTTTGGGTAAAACCTCTAATACTTTGGGAAGCACTTTTTGAATATTTTCCTCGCTATCGACCACATCAATTATCAACGGTAAATCTGCAGACAGCTCCAGTAATTTCGTCCCATGAATTATGCCATCGGCTCCATAACCCATTATTCCACGGCTCACCGTAACCCCGGCTATTTTATTTTCTTTTAAAATTTTTATTATTTGCTGAACCACATTTTTCCCATCATGTTTGGTAGCTTCACCCACATAAATTTTGAGTAATTTTGCCTTACTCATTTAAACGCCTCCCTTAAAAAAATTTGCTAACCACATCCCCGCAGCAAAGAAAACTACCCCAGTAAAGATCGATGTAAGTAAATAATTCACATTTTTCCAAAACAACCCTTCTTCCATAAGAAAAATTGCCTCATAAATATAAGTAGAAAAAGTCGTAAATCCCCCAAAAAAACCGGTACCAAGTAAAAGCCAGATTACTTGATTTAATTTAAACCCGTATAATAAACCAAGACCAAAGGAACCAATTATATTTATTAAAAACGTCGCCAGCGGCCAATCCCCCTGGTAGCGTTCTCCTATTTTTTTAGTTAAGGTATATCTTAAAATAGCCCCAATACTTCCACCAAGACCAATCAACAATAAGTCCACCATTAACCCTCATCCTTTGCCCCGTTTTTTCTAAAATTTAAATTAACCAGATAAAGAGCTAAGGCTCGACCAAGTATGCCCGACAAAAACCCACCACTTAAGGATAAAAAAAGGTAGGCAAACCCAATTAAAAGTTTACTCTGAAAAAGCAAGAGATAAATTTCCTTGGTCATTGTTGAAAAAGTGGTATACGCTCCTAAAAATCCAGAAGTCAATCCTAAACGTACTGGATCGCTTACATTTATTCTTTCTAAGAACAAGGTCATAAAAAATAAAAGTAAAAAACTACCGCTAAGATTAATTGCTAAAGTACCAACAGGAAAAATGCTTGTACCTAAGGCACGGCCAGTAATTTCCCGCGCAATTGCCCCAAAAAATCCTCCCAGAGCTACAGCAAAGTAATTCATTGTATCCCCCTCTTTTTGTCCAGAAAAACTAAGCCCCTACCTTTAACACAAAAGGTAGGAACCATTATCTAAAAAACATTTTCGTAACTGTAAAAACACTTTTTATTTTAAATTTTTTAATAATTAATTTCAACTAACTTAACAAAAGCTCCATTTTTATTTCATAAAAAAGCGTTTTCAATAGCGCGCTGAATATGACCCACCACCTCCTTCAATTTATTTTAAGAAAATTTAAGACATTGCCTGGAATTTTTCCTTAATTTCTTTTAATTGGTCCACAAAGGTTTGAATCCTTATAATCTCCTGGGCTATATTCTGAGAATGCTCCAAACGTTTTTCCCTTGCCGCCTGAATAGCTCCTCGAGTAGCTAAAATAGTTTCTTGGAGACGTTCTTCTAAACTAAGCCCAAACTGGCGAAAAGCTTGATCAAGATTTTGCAGTGTTGCCCAGCGTAAATTTTCTACATTGGTTAAAACCAAATCATTTACTTGTTTTTGCAGTCGCTGCGCAATTTTTGCCCGGCGCATAGCAGGAGGCATGAATTTAACAATGGTATTTTCCGAAAAAATGTTAAAAGTAGCTTCCAGTTTCTGGGTTACCCAGTAAGGCTGGCGTTTCATCTCAAATGCTTCAGCGCTGCTGGGAGCATGATAGGGAATGTCAAAAAGCTCGGCTGCAGTTTTCCGCCCTGTCTCAATAAGCTCTTCCACTTTCTGCTGATAAGGTCTTAAAACTTCGGTTACTCTCTGTTCAAAAATCCTTGCCATTTCTCCAAGCTCTTTTTCAAAAAACTCAGGTATCGCCTTAGCCAGGGCTTTTTGAATTTCAGTTTCATTTACATTATCGCCCATCTGCTCTAAATTGGACCGGACAATTTCCAGTAAGTAAGCGCGGGCTTTCTGCCGTAAACTTTCGGCTTGTTGTTCGAGAAACTCCAGCATTCGTTTCCGGTCACCAACCAAAAGATCGCCTAAGAAAATTCGTTGCCGGTTTGCTTCCTGAATTTTTTGCTCAAAGATATTAAGGCGCTCATCTAATTCCGCCAGAGGCATTTCCAGCGAACGAAGAGTAAGTTGCAAACGCATTAAAACATCGGCAATTACATCGGTAGCTTTCTTTGCCAGTGCTGTTTGCAAGACATTCTTTTTCTCCCTGGCAAGAAAATCAATCAGGTAATGCCAAACCTCATCTAAACCACTCTGCTCCCAAAGCTCTGGATCATCTCTTTTTCTTGCTTCTAACCCCAGACGAGCTGATACACAAAAAAGAGGTGGTTCCCCTTCTATCCCCACTTGTTCTCGCAAAACATTTTTAATAAATGTTACAAGGGCAGCAATTTCCTCTTTTTTAAGATAATCTACCTTATTTAAAATGAAAAAAAGATGGGCTACTTTAGTCCTGACAGCTTTTAAAAATTCTACCTCCACCTCCGTAATCGGCGGATCTGCCGAAACTAAAAATAAAGCCGCATCACATTGGGGCAAAAAATTTAGAGTAGTTTCGGTATTATGCCGGAAAGTTGAACCAATACCCGGGGTATCAATTAAGACTACTCCTTTTTGGAGAAGGAGCGATGGATAAAAAACTTCCACCTGAGATACTTTCTTATAATTTTTAGGATTTCCCGCTTCCGTAACAAATTGGGCAAGAAAAGCACTTATCTCTTCTTTATCTTGGCCTGTAAATTCTTCTTTTTGCAAGCCTTCCTGCAGAAATACCCGTACCCGGGCCTCGGGCCCCCAGAGAAGAAAAATCGGAACAGCAGTTAATGGTAAGACGGCAGTAGGCAGCAAATCATCTCCCAGAAGGGCATTTATAAAAGTACTTTTACCCCGTTTAAACTGTCCAAGAACTGCCAGATGAAAGCGCTCGTTTAAAAACCGCTCCTGTAACCCCCGGATTTTCTGTAAGTTCTCGCTGAATTCTGGTCCTAAACTTTGCAAAATTTCCAAAGTTTTTAAAAAAAGAATATTCATCTCTGTATCATCAGATATTGTTTGTGTAGCCCAATCTCGTTTTTCTTGAATCATACTGACCCCCTCTCTATGGTAAACACAAATACTTATTTTTTGCTCTTAACTATCAATACCGGGCAGTGGGCAAGACGAACTACCGCCTCCGAAACGCTGCCCAAAAGATAGCGCTTAATACCGCTTAAACCCCGTGCTCCTAAAACAATTAGATCATAACCCTCCTCTTCAGCAAGATTAACCAAAGCCTCTGCCGGATGCCCAGGTACTACGGTACTAACTTTGCCTCAAGTTTTTCTTCCCGCGTTACCGCTTCACGGTCAGGCCGGAAAAAGGCCTGGGCAATAATCGTCGGTACTACAGCACTTAAAATAACCACCGTTACTAATATCGTATACTGCACCTGGTTAATATAACCGTGGTTTAAGCCAAACAAAGCAGATATTGTACCAAAAGTTAGCCCGGTGGACATCAATAAAGTGGTATACATTCCCTCCCGGGGGCCAAATTTAAAAAACCGGGTAGTTGGCCAAACACCAAGAAATTTAGCCAAAATTTTGACGATAAGACCAACAGTTATAATCCCGGCACCGGTAACTACCGCGGGCAGTGAAACATATAAACCAGCTTTTAAGAAATAAAAAGGAGTCAGTAGGGAAAAAGTTATGATACGCAGGCGAGCGGTCAATGTCTTTTCCTGCAAAAAGAAACCCGCAACAGCTAAACCTAAAAGGTAGGCCGGTAAAACCGCTTCACTATTGGCCATAGTTGCCAGTCCACCGAGAAAGAAAAGCAGGAAGAAAATATATTTTATTTCCAATTGACTCACGCGGTTGCCATAACGATTGAGGAAAAACGGCGTAAAACGGGAAACAAAAGCTAAAATCAGGCTAGTTGCAACAATAAAAAGAAACATCCAGCTATTAAAATTGGCAAAAAGCACACCTAAAGCAACTACCGTCCCCAGATCAGTAATAAAACATGCAGCAAGGATAATTTTGCCTATTTCGGTTTCATTAAGACCGGTTTCCACCATTACAGCGTAAACCACTGCAACTGAGGTAGTGGAAAGGGCAATCCCTGCAATTTCAGAAGCTTCCAGGGTCCAGTGGAGGACGTAATAAGCATAGAGAAAAGCCCCGATAAAGGGTAAGAGAAAGGAAAGAAATCCAATACTTACACTTTCTCTAAACTTTGTCCGTAATACCACCGGATCAACTTCAGCACCGGCCAGGAAGGTTAAAACAATACTTCCTACTCCAGCTAAGAAATTAACCCATTGGTTAGGGTGTAAGCCTAAAAAGTTACCTGCCACCACCCCTACCGCAATCTCCACTAAAGAAATAGAGATTCCGGTCCAACCAGCAATTAAACCGCTTACTAACGCAAGCCCTATCCAAAGAGCGGCCACCAGCCAGGTATTTTCCATAATTTTACCCCCCTTATGGAGCTAAGAAAATAAAAAACTCCTACCGAAAACTTTACTTTCGGTAGGAGCTATTAGCTCAGATGAGCGTTAGGCGAGCCCCATCGCCATTAAATTTTTCTTTCATTTTACAATTTTTAATACACAATTGTCAAGTAAACTGCCAAAAATAGTTAACAGGAGGTGGTTAAATTTTACCTAAAAACAGTACCAAAAGCTGCTTGAAGTTACTTACCGGTTGTCAAACGAACATAAATGGTCTTAGCAATATCTTGATCTATTGCGGCCCTGGTCCGGCCTACCTTTATTATAAAACTGGGAAATCTCTGTTCCAGGACAATGGGAAGACCGGGAATTACTCCCATTGCCATTAATTTTTTGATGATGGCCTCATCTTTGGTATTGAAATAAGCTACAATTCCTTTTTCGCCCGGTCTCATATTATAAAGACTTATGGCCAGGGGTTTAGCAGATGCCTCCATTAAAAGTTCACCCCCAGTACCGTCAGTAAGAAATTAAGGAGATAACCCATGAAAAAGGCAAAAGGCAAGATAAAGGCAGTTATTGCCAAAGTAACTTTAGTCCCTCGCTCCTTTAACATCATGGAAAATTGAGCAATGCAGGGAATAAACAAAGTTAAAGTTACAGCAGCAACCACTAACTGCTTGCCGGCCAGAATTCCATTCTGATATAAATCAAACATACCTGCTGCCCCGTAATCACGGCGGAAGAAACCAAACAGAAACACCTGGGCTGCCTTGGGTGGAAGTCCAATCCAGAGCATTACTGGCTCTAAGCCTTTAATAATAAGGTCAAAGAGCCCGGTCAATTTCCCTATCCAGATTAATACCGAAGCCAAAATAAACAGGGGTAGGATCTCAATAAAATACCATTTCATCCGCACAAAAGTCTTGGTAAGGATATTTTTTAATTTGGGGATTCTTAGAGGCGGAATTTCCATATAAAATCCTGCCTTTTTGCCGGGAAGCAGCTGAGAAGACAAGTACCCTATCAGAAGAAAAACTAAAATCATAACTCCAGCCCAGATTAGCAGGGCTTCAGGGTTATTGGACAAAAGCCCTAAGATAACCCCTAACTGGGCCGAGCACGGAATAGCAAGAGCTAATAAAAGCGTCGCAATTATCCTTTCCCGGTTGGTTTCTAAAGTTCTGGTCACCATGGTCGCCATCGTATCGCAGCCAAACCCCAAAACCATTGGAATAACCGCCCGACCGGATAAACCTATTAC
Organism: Carboxydothermus hydrogenoformans Z-2901; assembly: GCF_000012865.1. Lineage (GTDB taxonomy): Bacteria > Bacillota > Z-2901 > Carboxydothermales > Carboxydothermaceae > Carboxydothermus > Carboxydothermus hydrogenoformans. Next base: position 1,889,986 of record NC_007503.1, read on the forward strand.
CTTAAAAGCCCGGTCAATTAAAAGCGATAATCGCGGCAGATAGCCACTATCTTCTAAAATTGAAAACATTAAAAAGTATAAAGTCACCACCGGTAACACAATTGCCACAGCATACCTAATCCCCAGAGTAATTATTCCGTAGTCATTAGCAATTAAATCCTGCAAAACCTTCCACGGTATTACCTGGGCGGTAACCTGATTAACTACTGGATTAATATTATTTTCAAAATAAGTTTCAATTAAATCAACCAAAGTTCCGGCCCCAAAAACCCCCACAAACTTATAAATGCCGAAATAAAGTATTAAAAACATGATCGGTATACCCGTAATAGGATTTACCGTGAGCTTGTGCAAAAATTCGGTAATACTCGCTTTTTCCGTTTCCTTTTCTTTTAAAGCTTCCTTTTCTACATTTAACGCAAATTCCTGCCGGGCCGAAGCAATCACAAAGCTTAATGGTTCTTTAAATTGCTTTTGAGTATCGTCAATTATTTTAAGGATTTCTTGATAATGGGGTTCTTTCTTTGCGATTTCAGCTAAAAGAGCTTCATCTTTCTGCAGCAGCAAAAGGGCCAGGCTTCGTTTCGAAAGTTTATATTCCACGGTTAAAAGCTTTTCAATTTCAGCAATAGCTTTTTCAATCGGTTCCGGGTATTTTATTCTATTTATTAACATACTCGGCCACCCTTTCTTTTAATTCGCGAATTCCCACATTTTGCGCTGCCGCCATTGTAACTACCGGTATTCCCAGCTCTCTTTCAATTTTTTCCCGGTCAATAACAAGTCCCAGTTGTTCCGCCTCATCCATCATATTAATAGCCAAAAGCACCGGCAATCCTGCTTCAATTAACTGGTAGGTTAAGGGTAACATTCTCCCGAGATTTTTGGCATCAACAACATGGACCACAATATCGGGCTTTTCTTCTAAAAGAAGGTCTCGAGCCACTTTTTCCTCTTCGGTTATCGGTAAAAGGGAATACATCCCCGGGGTATCTATAACTTCATACTCCTGACCATGAATTACAGTCCTTCCCCGGGCAACTTCTACCGTTGTCCCCGGGTAATTGGACACAGTTACATAAGCTCCGGTTAAGGCATTAAAAAGCATGCTTTTGCCAACGTTGGGCGAACCAACCAGGGCTATTTTTAAGAGCTTTTCTTCACACATTTCCTTCCGGGCTTTTTGCCAGAAGAGACCAAAACGTCTCCTGTGTCTTCCACCGGCATGATGACAGCTTCTGTTGCAGTTATGGCAATCCATATTAACAACCTCCGCTATTGATTTTCATTCTCATTTACTCGTTAAAAAAAATATTTCCTACTTTTACATTATATCAAACTGTTCGTAATTGACAAGTATTCTCAATTAAATTTTACCAATCGGGAAACAAAAAATGTAACTGTCAAAGCTAAGATTAACCTGTAAATTATCAATACCGTTCCCTTTGCCCCAATAGCAACAAATAAAAGGGTATCTTCAATTAAGGAATGACAGATAACAAGAAAAATACTTATTAACACTAAATCTTTATGTTTTAAAATCCCTTCCCGGGCACTATCAATAATTAAGCCGGCACCATAGGCCAGACCAAAAACTAATCCCGCCAAAAGCGGAAAAGCTGCTTCCTTTTGCATTCCCAAAAACCCCATAAGGGGCTCTAACGGTTTTGCCCATTTTTCCAGAACCCTTAATTCTTTTGCCACTTCTAAAACTACCATAAGAGGAATTACAATCATAGCTATTTTTATTAGCATATTAAAACTACCGCTCAAAGCTTCTATAAATATTTTCTCCACCATATCCCACTCACCTAAAGTATGATATTTAAAAGATAGCCGCTCAATATTGCCAGGACAATCCTTAGTAATATTAAATACCAGACCGCAATTCCGGTTTTTCTGCTAACGGCAGTTTCCACAAAAAGATTATGGGAAAGCAATAGCATCACGGCAATAATAGTCACCTGTTTGACCGTCATCTTTAAAGCGGCAATAGCAGCAATGGTAGGATAAAGATTTAGCACATTACCAATTACAAAAATTAGCGACGCCTCTCCCGGAAGTCCTACAGACCGCATTACCGGCTCGAAGATTTTGGCAATTATCGCTAATATTCCAGAATACTTTAAAATTGTAATTAAAAAATATACCGGAATTACTGTCCTGGCAAGCTCACAGGTTATATTAAAACCCTTTTGTATTCCCCGAAGTGCAGCGATTTTTAAATTATAAAAATTTGTACCTTCCATCCTAATCCCCCAAAACATTTTCTTCTTATTTTAAGCTTAATCCACCACCTTGACAACCTGGTAACGTTATACTACCTTTCGTATTCTCGCTATATAAAATAATCAAAAAAATTACCCCTAACATTTTGCAAAATTTATTGCAAAATGTTAGGGGTTTTAAAGTACGTTGGAACAAAGAAACAGAGCCTCATCCTTTCCATTAAACAATATTTTATCTGTACTCATTTTCCAAATCGTTTATCAATTCCCTGTAGGTTTCCTCACTGATCTTCCCTTCCAACAAAAGCTTACGAATCCGCTTTTTCTCCGCAACCAAATGAGCTGGAGCATCGCTCCGGCTGTTTCCCTTACCTTTGCGAACATGGTGAGAACTGCTCTGAGTTTTAAACGCATAAAAAATTACCACTCCTAAAAACACTATAAACAAAATAACAAGTAGTAAGATAACCCAATCCGTGGAGGAAGTCGAATTAGCTTGTGCACTTGAAGTAGCCGGTGGAGCTTGGGTATTAGCAGTCTGACTGTCGTCCTTCGGCTTTTCAAATGAAGGATTAGGATCTTCCTTGGTATAGGAAATTTTGATACTAATAGGCTTGTTCGGATTGGAAAAGGTATATCCAAAGGTATTTAAGTTGTAACCCTGTCCCGTAAAATTAGAAGGAGGATTTAGCTTAAAATTTGTGGCTTTTAGAGGCTGTCCCACATTTATAGTTAAATTCTGGATAGGTAAAACCGGTATAAACCTATAATTAATTGTTTTATTTTTTTGTCCTTCAATACCATAATAGTAGAACTCCAGATAAACCTTATATTCTTTGCCCGGTTGAATTATCTTTGATATTTTCCAAACCAGTTCCTGGTAATCTCCTTTATCGATTATTCGAAAAGGCTGACATTCATGACCACCTGCTTCATTAATTTCACACGCCATTCCGACCTTGATATTTTCATCTTTTCTCGGCACCATAAAGCGAATTTCTCCATTATATGGCTCTGAAGAAATGATAGTTCCTTCATAAATTACAAGAATATTATCGGGTTCGTCATATTCTGGTAAAACTGAAATTGTAAAGTCCTTAAACTGAATATTACTTTGAGCATATGCTTTTACCGGACTGCCAAAAAATAAAAATACTCCAAGAATAAGTAAAACCCATAATTTGCCGGGTAGATGAAACCATTTTAGCATTTATTAGCCTCCTTTAATAATAAAGACCTACTACTTATTGTAGTATTAGTTTTATTATATTGTCTTGCTATCTCGCGAACAAATCCTGTTATATTATCTGATGAACCAAATAATCAAATTAGGTTTAAATAACACCGTTTTTTTTATTCCTAGCCGAGATATCTCAATACTTCTCCATAACATTTAACCGCTCCAGGGACGGTTCTGAGAACCACCATTTTCATGAGGAAAAAAAGTAAAAAGGGATAGGCAGATTGCCTATCCCTTTTAGAGTTTTTTCCGGCAGCGACCTACTCTCCCAGGACCTATCGTCCCAGTACCATTGGCGCTGGAGGGCTTAACTGCCGTGTTCGGAATGGGAACGGGTGTTTCCCCTCCGCTATGGCCACCGGAAACTTATTCTGGAAGTTGGATGTTGGAGATTGGAGGTTGGATTTTATAATTAAACCTCTTCTCCTCACCTATTCCTTGAAAACTGCACAGAGGCTTATTTTGGAATTTATGGTTTTAGGTCTTCGGTTTTCGGTTTTTCCAACCTCAAACCTCCAACCTCTAACCTCTAGTTTGAAGGTCAAGTCCTCGACCTATTAGTACCGGTCCGCTCAACCGATTGCTCGGCTTACACGCCCAGCCTATCTACCGGATCTTCTCTCCGGGGTCTTACTCTGGATTGCTCCAGATGGGAAACCTCATCTCGGGGCTGGCTTCGCGCTTAGATGCTTTCAGCGCTTATCCATTCCGCACTTGGCTACCCAGCGGTGCCCCTGGCGAGACAACTGGTTCACCAGCGGTGCGTCCATCCCGGTCCTCTCGTACTAAGGACAGCACCCCTCAAGTTTCCTACGCCCGCGATGGATAGGGACCGAACTGTCTCACGACGTTCTGAACCCAGCTCACGTACCGCTTTAATGGGCGAACAGCCCAACCCTTGGGACCTACTTCAGCCCCAGGATGCGATGAGCCGACATCGAGGTGCCAAACCCCGCCGTCGATGTGGACTCTTGGGCGGGATCAGCCTGTTATCCCCGGGGTAGCTTTTATCCGTTGAGCGATGGCCCTTCCACTCGGTACCACCGGATCACTAAGCCCGTGTTTCCACCCAGCTCGACCCGTCGGTCTCGCTGTCAAGCACCCTTATGCCTTTGCACTCGCCGCGCGATTTCCATCCGCGCTGAGGGTACCTTTGGGCGCCTCCGTTACCCTTTAGGAGGCGACCGCCCCAGTCAAACTGCCCACCTGACACTGTCCCCCCACCCGCTACAGGGCAGCAGGTTAGAACTTCAGTGACGTAAGGGTGGTATCCCACCGCCGGCTCCACCTGAGCTGGCGCCCAGGTCTCTCAGCCTCCCACCTATCCTGTACATACGCCACCAAAATTCAATGCCAGGCTACAGTAAAGCTCCACGGGGTCTTTCTGTCCTATCGCGGGTAACCTGCATCTTCACAGGTACTACAATTTCACCGAGCCCCTCGTCGAGACAGCGCCCAAGTCGTTACGCCTTTCGTGCGGGTCGGAACTTACCCGACAAGGAATTTCGCTACCTTAGGACCGTTATAGTTACGGCCGCCGTTTACTG